>NZ_JADYXB010000011.1:0-126658 GCF_015864485.1 Pseudoalteromonas sp. SWN166 | reverse complement strand
TGAAACTTGAAAAAAGCTGTAAAAAAGGTCTGAAAGCTAAGCGTTTCAAAGCTGCACTCGATACTGATTATGCAGATAAAGTTTTACAGCTTATTTATTGAGCTTACGTAATCTTACCCTGGTTACCCAGCTTGAGCAGCAAAAGTACACAAGTCTAAATGACGTTGTTAATAACCTATGCCACGAAACGTATTTGTTTTTGTTATCAAACAAAGGCGTATTTAGAACCCTGCATTTAAATTCGCGTTTACACAGTGAATTACTCGGTTCAGATAAGCTGATTGATAGGCGTGTTATTTATCAACGTTTGGCGCAATTAATTATCCAAGCACGTGCAAGTACCAATGAAAGCGCAGCAGGCACTGCGGTATTTTTAATTGTTAGTTCTTTACTTGATAAAGTGCTTTATCACGACTTAACGCCTGCTATTGCTTGCCCTTTAAGTGCAGCGCATTACGCAGAAGAATTACCAAAAATTATTTTAGCTTATTTAGGTTAAACACCTTAAATATACTCATGGAGAAAAAATGAAAATTACTGGAAGCTGTTACTGTGGTGAAATTAAATACCAAGCAGAATCTCAAAACAATAATGCACTTGTTTGCCATTGTAGCGATTGCCAACGTATGTCGAGCGGCCCATTTAGAGCAGTTATAATTGCAGAGCCAAATTCGGTTGTGTTTACCCAAGGTGAGCCAAAAGAGTTTGTTAAAACAGCGCAAAGCGGTAACAAGCGTGCGCAAGGTTTTTGTGGCACATGTGGTACAACGCTTTACGCAACTAACGAAGCTAAAGCTGACCGTGTATATGGTTTACGTATTGGTGCAGTTGATCAGCGTGATGAGTTTACGCCAACAGCACAAATTTGGTCACAATCAACGCTTACTTGGCTTAACGAATTACACCAAGTGCCTTCATTTGAAACCACACCACAAAAATAAGGTAAGTCAGGTAATGAACTCACTGATAAAAACCGCTTTTTTAGCAAGCACATTAATTACCGGCAGTGCATTTTCAGCTTCGGGTAATGTCGACTTTTTAAATACAGGCAAAGCTAATCCTAATTTACCATTTTCGCAAATAGTAAAAGCCGGTAATACACTTTATATGTCTGGCCAAATAGGTATTAACCCTGCAACCGGTAAGTTGGCTACAGGCGGTTTTGAAGGTGAAACTAAACAAACACTTAAAAATATTAAACGTACCTTAGAGCTGCATAACTACAGCATGAGCAACGTAGTTAAATGTACGGTTATGCTAACTGATATAAATGACTTTAAAGCATTTAATGCTATTTATACTCAGTATTTTAGTGCGCCATATCCTGCACGTAGTGCCTTTGCAGTTAAGGCGTTAGCCCTTGATTCTTTGGTAGAAGTTGAGTGTATTGGTGCTGTTTAGTTGATACTCAGCAGTATTACTTCTAAAAAGTAATACTGCTTTTGAAATTTTATATACAAAAAGGCTGTCTATTTGAGTAGTTACATAACAGAGGCAACATCATGTGTAGTTCACCTAAAAGCAGCCGAGCAGTAAAAAAAACAGCCATTAGTTTTAATGATGAGCTTACTCAAGAACAGCGCCTACGTTTTGCTGCAAAAGCTAATTTAGCACAAGAGCGCCGCGCACAGCGCGAAGCAACTAATAAACGCTACGAGCAAAAGCATACTAGCGGTAAGCCTGCATCTGGTTTTTTTTCGTGGTTACAACAGCTAGTTAACTGATTTAGCTAACGTGGTGTTTTTACCACTACCTAAGCCACATAGCGCGCATAATACGCCTGCAATAGCACATAGCCATAATGGCGCAGCCCAACTTCCCGTAGTCGTATGTAATGCACCTGCAAGCATTGGCCCTACAGCGGCGAGTAAATAACCTACACTTTGCGACATACCTGAAAGCGATGCTGCTTGTTGTGAATCATCAGTTCGTAAACTAATAAACGACAGCCCCAATATAAAACATGCTCCAGAGCAAAAGCCCAGCATTAAGGTCCACACAAAGGCATAGTTAGGCATGTAAAGCAGCCCCAATGCACTAAGTGCACTGAGCATAGCTAAAATAAAGCTAAGCGCGCTTTGATCTTTTAATTTTGCCAATAGGGGAATTAATATTAAACCCGGTAATGCAGTCGCAATTTGAAAAGCCCCATGATAAGCACCCGCTTGCGTAGCACTTTGGCCTGCTTCGGTTAATATGCTGGGCAACCACGTAATAATTATATAATTTAAAAAAGAGTTTAAACCCAACAGCAGGGTAATTTGCCACGCTAGTACATAACGCCATACACTTTTTGACGTGTCAGCGTGCTGAGCAATACTCGCGGGTTTTGTGTGCTTACTTAATTGCGAGATCCATACAATAATACTCGCCAGTGTAATAAGGGCTGATGAGCCCAGCGCAAGTTGCCAGCCCAAACCGTTTAACTGACTCAGCGGAAATACTAAGGTAGAAAACCCGCCCGATACAACGCCCATTGTAAGCACGTAGGCCGAGGTCATTAACGCAATTTTCCCTGGAAAATCGCGTTTAATTAAGCTCGGTAATAATACGTTTGCTATAGCAATACCTACACCAATAATAGCGGTGCCCACAAAAAGCATAGCTGAGGTATTTATTACTCGCGCTGCAACGCCTGCAAGTATAAATAGTAAAGCTACAAATAAGGTGCGCTCAAGACCCTGTTTTTTAGCAAGGGTTGCCGCCATTGGCGATACAACCGCAAAGGCAATGAGTGGCAATGTTGTTAAAAATCCAGCTTGCGAAGCACTTAACCCAAAGTGATTAATAATTTGTTCAAGCACAGGTGCAATACCTGTAAATGTGGCGCGTAAATTTGCGGCAATAAGTAATATGCCAAGCACAAGTAATATGCCAGCAAAACGTGATTTAGGTGTGTTATTTAACAAAAGAGAAGGCCATTAAAGTTGAGTTGTTACTAATACTTAATGGGCGCTAGTATAAAGGCTTAGTAAAAACTATAATTTAGAGATAATGACATTAAATAACTAAAAACAGACAAAACTATGTTTGAACCGATTGGCTGGGATGAAATCAGAGATTTTGAAACTATGGCGCAACCCATTATTGCCAAAATAGAGGACACCCAAGCGAGTCACGAAATCCCCCTGCATACTCATCCAAAAGGGCAATTAATTTTAGCGCTGCATGGTTATGTAACATGTGAAGTGTCGGCAAAAATGTGGATGGTGCCTACGCACAGTGCAATTTGGATCCCCGCAAAAAAGATTCACAGTAATAGGGCGTCTGATAACGCAAAGCTTTGTCATTTATTTATTGATAGTAGTAAAAACGGTATGCCATTAAATACCTGTACGTTAGCCATTACGCCGCTGGTTAAAGAGCTAATGTGCGAACTAGCAACACATGATCAGTACTATGCTTTAAACAGTAAAACGGCACATTTAGCGCAGGTATTATTTGATCAACTTATCGATATGCCAGTACAACCCCTGGACTTTGTTTTATCTAATAACGAGGTAATTCAAGCCATGAGCGATCAGCTTATAAACAAGCCAAATAATCGAAAAACACTGCCACAATGGGCCAAGCAATTTGCATTAACTGAGCGCACGTTAGCGCGGTTAATTAAAAAAGAAACCGGCATGACATTTGGAAAATGGCGAACGCAACTGCATATAATTACAGCCTTAAAAGCGCTTTCTGATAAGCAAAGTGTACAGCAGGTGTCTGAGTTATTAGGGTACGAGTCGGTGAGTGCATTTATTACTATGTTTAAAAAGGTGATGGGTAAATCGCCCATGAAATACATGAGCGATTTAAATTAGCTTAGCCCTTAAATTAACGCATTACCATGTGTAAGTTGCCGAAAGCATCGCGTTACGTGGTTTGCCAGGAAAGTATCTGTCGCCAGTGAAGCTAGTGAAATCGGCGCGCTCTGCATACGCTTCGTCGGTTAAATTAATAATACGTGCAAGTACCTCAATATTACTCGTAACCTGCCACTGCGCGCGTAAGCTTAAAATATCGTGCCCTTGGTATTTATTTAAATTTTCTGGGTCGGTGTAGTAGTTACCAACACGGTGCCATTGTAGGGCAAATTGTGTATTGCTGAGTGCTTGCCATGTTAAATCGAGATTAGCGATATTGCGCGGCGCGGTATCTATGTCGTTGCCGTTTATGTTTAAACCATTGAGTATTTGGTTGTTAGTATAAGTGTGTTTTGCGTGGGTACCTGCAAAGTTAAGCGCAAGCGACTTTGTGAGTTGATAATCAAACTCAAGTTCAATACCACGATGGCGAGAACTGCCATTATTTACTGTAAAAAAGTCGCTATCGCGGTAAATCGTATTGTGTTTACTCATAGCGTAAACAGACACGCCATAACGTAGTTTTTCGTAAATTCCTTTAATACCCAGTTCTGCATTATTGGCTATTTCAGCGCTTAAATTAGCTGTCGTTTGCATGCGCTCTAATTGATACAGCTCAGCGGCTTGTGGCGCTCTGTAACCACGAGAAAAGTTCGCATAAAGTGTGTTATTTGTATTGTACTGATAGCTTACGCCAAGCTTTGGCGATAAATTACTAAAACTATTTTTTGTGCTTTCAGGGCGGCTATAACGGCAACCGCCAAAGCTGCATTCAGTACCATCGTCTTTTGCTCTGCCTGCAAGCATATTATTTGTGTAGTCGTACTGCATATGCTCGTAGCGAACACCTACGGTAAATAACCAGTTATGTAATTGCCAATCAATAGAGGCAAAAGGCGCATAAAGCGTGGCGTTTACATCATAGTCGTAATGCTTGCCTTGCGGTACGGTGGCCACTAAAAATGCAGAGCCCTGCGTTGACTCGTTTTGACTTTGAGTAAAGTCGGCTTGCGTGTATTCGCCATCAAGCCCTAGGTTTACTTTTACATTACTTTGTAAGTTATGTTGATAAAGCGATTGCACGCCAAAGCCTGTTTGACTGTTTGTTTCAAGCGGTGTGCCGGGCAAAAAGTGCTTAAAAAAGTCCATACTTTGGTCGCGAAAATATAACGTAGTAGAGAGCACATCATTGTTATTTAATTGCCATCTTGCGTTGCTCCACGCTCTAAACGCGCGTGCTTTTCTAAATGCATCTGGGTCAAAGTTTTTTTGCGCGAGATCTTCGTTTTTATAGCTTTCAAAGCCTGTAATAAACCCCGCTGTTTGCTGATCGAGGTTTGTGTAAGTAAGCCCTGATGTCAGTAGTAAATTATCATTTGAATAGCGGTGGCGAATATTTACTTTTTGTTGCTCTACGCTTTCGTCGTCGCGGTAACCGCTGTCGTCGGTAATACTTGCGTTAATGCCTATACCGCTGTTGCCGTAATCTTGCCCGGCACGTAATTTATAACGAGCATAACCGTACGAGCCGTAATCAATGCCAACTAAGCCGCCGCCTTGTGTGGTGTCGGGCGTTATTACATTAATAACACCGTGCACAGCGTTTGAGCCATAAAGTGCAGAGCCAGGGCCTTTTAATACTTCAATGCGCTGCGCCATTTCGCTGTGGGCTTCAAATAGCTCGTTTATATTACAAAAGCCAGCCGCTCTTAGTGGTATTCCATCCTCTAAAGTCAATATACCACCGCACGCGCCTGCGCCCGAAAGTACCGGCGAGCGAAGGGCGGGTAAATATTCTTGGCCGTTTCCGCGTTGAATATTAGCGCCAGCTACTCGTTGTAGTGCTTCTTCAATATGGGTAGGCGCTATGCTATTTAGCTGCGCTTGAGTTAATGTACTTATTGATAAAGGCAGTGAGGTGGATAGCGCTTCAATACGTGATGCCGTAGTAGTTATGGTTTCTATTGAATCATTATTTTGATTATTGGCAAGCGCAGTGTAGCTAAAGGGTAATAACAGCGGCAAAAAATAAGGTTTCATACATTCCTTGAAAGTAATCTATATTGCATTGCCTCTATAATATGCGGTTTTAATATGCATTTAAACTTGTTGCGTTAAAGCGTACGTAGCCTGTAAACCCGATATGTAATTGATAAAACAAAACAAGCTGCGGCAGGAAACACCAAAGTAAGCACTTGGTAGTGTTCAAATAAAATAAAGCCGATTACACCACCTAATAAAAAGCCTGCAATAATAAGTAAAAACATAACGCCTTTACGCGTATCAAATTGCTCACCTTTAAGCGCTTTGCCTAGCATTAAACCAAGATCGGTAAAAATACCCGTTAGGTGCGTAGTACGAACAACTGCGCCACTGTAATTAGTCGCTAACGCGTTTTGTAAACCACATGCTGCTGATGCAAGCGTAATTGCATAAACATAAGATTGATCAAGTAGGTAGGCACTTGCTAACAGCAAAATACCTTCAATAAATAAGAGCGTGTCGTAATGGCGGCCGAGTTTTAATGAGCGCCCAGCAAGTAAAAAGCCAGAAAGTGCCGAGCCCAACATAAAGCTAATGAGTATGCTAAATAACAGCAAAGCGGCTGAAGTACTGCTCATCAGCTTAATACCTAACAAGGTAACAGAGCCCGATAAGTGCGAAATGGCTTGATGCTCAAATCCTAATAAGCCTACAGCGTTTACTATGCCCGCTATAAATGCCAGCGTAAACGCGCCATATTCAACCCATTTTGGTAGTTTTGTAAACATTAGCTATCTCGCAATGTAGAGGGAGTTATTATTTTTGTGCTTTAAACTGCTTAATTTTTTCATCAACTAGTTTTGTATCTATTACGCCACGTTTAAAAGCAATATAAACGGGGAACGAATAGTCATTTAATTGCTTGGCATAAATATTTTTATATTTTTTTGAGTACCATAAACCAGCCTGATAGTTGGTTATTGCATATTGCACACGGTTTTTTTCTAGTAGCTCAAAAGTGGCTTCAGTAGAAAGTGAACGAAGTAAGTTATTTTCATTAATTGTGTATTTTGTAGCGATAATTTCGGGAAGAATAACACCGCGTAGCATAGCTATAGCGGCTTTTGATAAATCATCAGTAAGCAAATTATCTTCATTTAAAGTAAATAAACCATACTTAGTCGTATGCAAAGGCTCGCTAGTAAAATCTAAATATTCTGTACGCTCTTTATAGTTAGCCAATGAGAAATAGCAGTCGTAATAGCCCAGCTTCATCTCTTTTTTAACACGCGCCCAAGGTAAATGAACAACGTCAATCTTGAGGTTTAAGTTTTTTTCAATAAACTTTATGTAATCAATATCTAAACCTGTAAATGTATCGGCTTTTTCATCGTAAATAGTAAAAGGAGGGTAGTGCGTTGTAACGCAGCGCAAAGTTTTACTTGGCGCTGCAAGTAATAACGAGGGAAAAGTTAAAGCTAAAAACAGTAATGTTGCGCGCATAAATATAAATTCGATACCATTTAAATACATAATCTGAATGCTAATTATACAGTTACTGAGCTTAAATTGCATTGATCTAAGTATTTTTGCCTAGCGTATAAATTAAATTTTGTGAGAAACACCATGTTTAACCCAGAGCAGCAGTCACGTATTATCGAAATGGCGTGGGAAGATAGAACCCCTTATGAGGCAATAGAGCAGTTATACGGATTAAAATACCCGCAGCTGGTGGTATTTATGCGAGACAATGTTTCAAAAGGGAGTTTTAAAGTGTGGCGCAAGCGCCATGCAGGGCGTAAAACAAAACACTTAAAATTACGCGATCCCGCTATTATGCGCAGCCATTGTAAAACTCAATATAAACAACGTTAAACGAGGTGTGTGTTTCATACGATGTTCATCCATGTTTGTTAATCTTTAGCTATTAATTACGCTAGAGATTATTTATGAGAGCAGTAATACACACAGCACTAATAACATTGAGTTTATGTTCAATAAGCGCAGACGCAAAACCGCATAAAGATAAGCATGGTCATAAACACGGCCATAATAAGCATCATTCACATAAGCATAACGACAATGACTACCTTTCTAAAAAAGAGGCAAAGCAGTTAATTCGCGCAGGTTGGACGCCACCAGGGCTAAGTAAAAGCTACCACCGAGGCGACTTTTTAGAGCGCGATTTATACAAACGAGGTAGAGTTATTGAACGCTCTAGAGATAATGGTACAGTAAGTATTGAAATAGACCGTACAGTTATTCACATGGTGCACGACACCCGAGAAATACTTTCAATTTTAAGTCGTTAAATTAACTTTATAAGGATATTAAAATGCTCATTACGCTGGCTATAATTATTGGCTTTTTTTTACTGGTTACCTTATTACCTATGTCGTACAGCCAGCATTACTTAGTGCGTAGCTGTGATTTTGTGCGTTTACAGGTATTTTATATTGCCAGTTTTGTAGCTGTTGCCTCATTAATTTTATTATGGCAAAGCGGTGAAATAAGCTACGTATTTATAGCGTTAACCTCGTTACTTATAATGATTTTACAAGGAAAATGGATTTACCCGTATACGTGGCTTGCTAAAAAAGAAGTACAAAGCGCACCAAAGCATATAGATCATAGTGTACGAATTATGTCGGCAAATGTACTTATGTCGAATCATAAAAGTGAGCAGTTAATTAGCTTGGTTAACGAGCACCAACCCGACTTACTTATCACGCTTGAAAGCGATAGCTGGTGGGAAAATAAATTATCAGTCATTAAAAAACACTATCCGTATTTTATAGAATGCCCTAAAGACAATCGCTACGGCATGCACTTATACAGCAAATTTAAAATACTCGATGCCCAAATATGTGAGCTAATAGAAGAAGATATTCCTTCTATTCATATACTGTTTGAAAACGACGAAGGCCTTAAAATGCAAGGGCATTTTATTCATCCTGCACCGCCAAGCCCAACGGAAGAAGACTCATCGCGTCCGCGCGACTCAGAGCTAATTATGGTGGCTAAAGCACTTAAAAATCCAACTCGTCCTACCATAGTTGCCGGTGATTTAAACGACGTAGCATGGTCGCGTAGCACGCGTTTATTTATGCAAATTAGCGGCTTGTTAGACCCTCGAAAAGGTCGTGGGTTTTACAATACATTTCATGCAAGTTACTTTTTTATGCGCTGGCCGCTCGATCACCTATTTCATAGTGAAGGCTTTAAAGTAAAGCGTATCAAGCGCCTAGCTAAATATGGCTCTGATCACTTTGCACTCCTTACTGAGCTTTCTTTTGAGAATGCCAATCAGGAATCACTAGAAGATAAACCCGAAGAACTAAAGCATGAAGAAATCCAAGAGCTCGCTATGAGCAAGGCTGATAAGCGAAAAGTGCCAAGGTTTGAGGAGGAATGATAGCTATTAGACAGTGTAGGTCGGATAAGCGAAACGCCATCCGACACAGTAAAATACCTTGCCAATTATAATCAATATTTTATGTTGTCGAGTGGCTGGAGAGTGCCAATTGCGAACCTTCAAGGGGTAAATCTGAAACTCTGTTGGGTGGCGCCTTCGGCTTAACCAACCTACTTTTTGACGTAGGTCGGATAAGTGGCGAAGCTACGCCATCCGACAAAAATGATGAATTTACCAGAAACAACCTTACTTACCGCGTTTAGCTTTCTTATGAAAATGTCAATCAGCAATCACTAGAAGATAAATCCGATGATCTAAAGCATGAAGAAATCCAATAGCTCGCTATGAGCAAGGCTGATAAGCGAAAAGTGCCAAGGTTTGACTAGGAATGATAGCTATTAGACAGTGTAGGTCGGATAAGCGAAACGCCATCCGACACAGTAAAATACCTTGCCAATTATAATCAATATATTATGTTGTCGAGTGGCTGGAGAGTGCCAACAGCGGACATTAGTAACGAGACTGTAGAATAACCCCAACAGCCAAATTCAATCAAAAAACGAGCTCCTGTAATTAACTCTAAGCGTTTTTAAAGCATTAGGTAATGTATTTTGAGGTACGAAAAACAGCAAACTGTTTTTTGTCCTTTTGAGCAACTTGTAGTTGCCTATGCACAACACCAGTGCTAACATTTGTGAGCACAAAATATAATTAAGGTAACTATTATGGATACTCGCATACAATTTAGAGTTGATGAAGAAACTAAACGCTTAGCGCAATTAATGGCTGAAAGCCAAGGACGCACATTAAGCGATGCATGCAGAGAGCTTACCGTTGGCTTAGCTGAAGAACAACGAAAAACAATGACCCAAGATTTATGGTTAACAGAACAAATAAATGCTGCATTTGACAAGATTGATAATGGTAAAGCTAATTTTATTGAACACAATGAAGCTAAAACTCAGATGGAGGCTAGAAAGAATAAGATCCGTAATAGAGATAAAATATGATTTTTTGGGAAGAGGAATCACTCAATGACCGAGAAAAGATATTTGAATTTTTATTTGATTTTAACCCTAGCGCAGCAGAGAAAACGGACCAAATAATAGAAACTAAAGTTGAAAACTTACTTGAGCATCCATTAATGGGTGTTGAAAGAGATATTTTTCGTGGTCGTGTATTAATTATTCCAGAAGTATCTATGATTGTCTCATATTGGGTAGATGGTGACGCTATCCGAATAATGCGAGTGTTACACCAGAAGCAGAAGTTTCCACAAGACTAATAAAGGCAACTAATACCTTTATCAGAGCGCACTTTCCCTATTTTAGCGCGAAAACGTCCTTATTTTATGAACTTACATTAATAGCAAATAGTGTAAGTGATTGCCAGCTATAAATATTATGCTTACTGTAACTTATGGAAACATGCGGAAAAGAAGAAAGTTTTCTCTTATTCTTACTAAGTTAATGACGACTCATCTGAATGACTATATCTCGCTCATTTTTGTCTGTCAGGTTTCAGGTATTAGCTTCTACATCTCAATAGTTAGCTCTGAGTTTAATCGTACTTGGTCTAGTTCTGTTTAAGCATCATAGTTGTGATGTTTTCTGTAAGAGTCCTCGCTATGTTTATGCCTTTGATATATTGCTTAACTGGTTTGTAAGCGCAATTTAAAATAACGATAAAAGCAGCGTGATTACGTTTTTATTAAATAAGCTAAATTGTGAAGTGAGTTTTAAATTATTAAAATTTAATGAAGTAGCAATGGTTAGTTTGTAACTTGTATTTTGAAGGATATTTAGTTCTTAAAAGCGCGATGTAAAATCGCACCTACGAATATATCCAAAGCTCGGTACTGTCACTTACTAAAAACTAAGTGCTGCCTCAGAGAATTACTTTCTAAAAGTCATAAAAAAGCCTAAAAGTGGTTACCCGCTTTTAGGCTTAATAATTTTTTGAGTTTAAAAAGCGTATTAAAAATATTTATTCAATACGCAGCTTAACTGCTTTAGCTAAATTAGCTGGCGATCATAATGCTTTTAACATTCACAAATTCGCGCATACCAAAACCGCCGTGCTCTCGGCCATAGCCACTGCCTTTAACACCACCAAACGGTAAGTTAGGCTGTGCTAAACCGTAACCGTTAATGTTGATCATGCCGGTGTCGAAGTACTTTTTAGCAAGCTCGATGGCTTTTTTCTCATCTTTAGAGAAAATACCACCGCCTAAACCATAGCGAGAGTCGTTGGCGATGCGCATTGCATCGTCGTTGTCTTTCGCTTTTATTAGCGAAGCTACTGGGCCAAATAGTTCGTCATCGTACGCAGGCATGCCAGGCGATAAGTTATCAAGTAGCGTTGGTGGGTAGTAGTAACCTGTTTGCTGTGGTATTTCGCCACCCGTTACTATGTTTGCACCGGCTTCAACCGATTGCATAACTTGGTCATGAATGCCGTCACGTAAATCTTCACGTGCCATTGGACCTAAGTCTGTATCATCTGCCATTGGGTCGCCCATTTTCATGGCTTCAAATTGCTCTTTTATTTGCGCTTTAAAGTCATCATAAAGAGACTCAACTACTACATAACGTTTGGCTGAAACACAGGTTTCGCCGTTGTTAATCATACGGCCTGTTACACAAGTTTTAACTGCTAACTCTAAGTCTGCGTCATCAAGTACTAAGTAGGCATCGTTACTACCAAGCTCAAGTACCATCTTTTTAGCATGCTTGCCAGCTTCTTCAGCTACTTTTTTACCTGTAGCATCACTACCTGTAAAGGTTACGCCGCTAATTGCTTTATGTGCGATTAATGAACTTGCTGTTTTACCATCGATAAGTAAGTTGCTAAAGCAATGTTCAGGGAAGCCTGCTTGTTTAAATAAGGTGTCGATTTTTTCAGCCATGCCAAATACGTTACCAGCATGTTTTAATACTGTTGTGTTACCCGCCATGATGTTGGCAGCACTGTAGCGAATTACCTGATAAAGCGGGAAGTTCCACGGTTGAATACCTAATAATACGCCCGTTGGTTGGTAGCTAATAATTGCGCGGCCACCTTCCATATCACGTTCTTCGTCGGCAAGTACTTGTGGGCCGTTTTCGGCGGTGTAACGACAAATAGCTGCACACAGCTCAACCTCTTGAAAGCCTTGCTCGTAAACTTTACCCATTTCTTCGGTCATTAGTTTTGCAATAGCTTCTTTTTGATCTTCAAATAGCGATGCTAATTTATTTAAATGCTTAGCACGTTCGGTAAATGAGGTTAAACGCCATTTTAAATATGTTTCGTGAGATTTTTCGATTACCTGCTCAGCTTCCTTTTGAGAAAGTAGTGTGTAGGTATTAATGGTTTGCTCAGTTGCCGGATTAATCGTTTTAACTGTGTTACTCATTTCTATCTCCTTACAAATTAATTATCTATAAGGGTGCAAAACAAAAGCCAGTTAGTAGTCATCAATAAATTATTTGTAACTGCATGTAATATTTGAGTTTTTATTTTTACTTTTTATAAAATTATAATTTTTATTTAAAATGCTTTCTGATATGTTCTGTAAATAATGCAATTAGCAGAAAAAGTTACATAGAGATAAAAATGATACGTTTCTTCTAATCTTCACTTACTACTTATAGATTACTGATGGTTACTGCGCACGTATAAAGCTTAGTGCAGCGCTGATAATATAAGGTTGTTTACTCAATATGCTAATACGAGTGCAGCTAAAATTCGCAAATGATTAAAATGGCAAATAAATGAGTCAAACATATGTATTTGAACTGGGCGATAGTTATGCCGAGCTTACACACGTTTTAAAACAAAAGCTGGCGGGGCAATACTCAGTTAAGCAATTTTCCCGAGATACAGTGCTATTACAACAAGGCGAAACGCAGCGTTATGGTTATTTAATTATTGACGGTGTACTTGGCGCTTTGCACTCTACAATTGATGGAGGGCAAAGGTGTAAGGAGTTTTATTTTAAAGATGAATTTGCGCTATTGTTTGCTAATTGGCTTACAAACACAGAGGCTTTTTATCAGTTAAAGGTTATAAAGGCTGCCACAGTTATCGTTGTCCCATTACATATATTTGATAACGGTGAATGGGTCAACATTAAAAACCAGCTTGTTGCTCAGCAGCTTATATTTAAAGAGGCAAAGGAGGCTTTTTTACTACTTAATAGTCCTGAGCAGCGTTATCGTTATTTGTTACTAAAAAAACCGCACTGGCTTGCACAGCTAAGTTTAACCGAAGTGGCTATGTATATTGGTATATCGGCTATTTCGTTATCACGAATTCGTAAACGACTTAACTTAAGTTAAGGGCAAAATAGTAAAGCTGGTTAGACTGCTGCTTTTTCAGGAGTCACTATGTTTTTATTTGCTCAGTGCTTGGTAGCCATCGCTACTTTATTAGATTTAGCTTCTTTTCAGTTTAAGTCTCGTTCGCTTATTTTAATGTGTTTATTTAGTTCTGTTTTACTTACGTCAGTTCATTTTTTTATGCTTGGCCATGCCAGTGCGGGTAGCCTAATGTTAATCGCTGCAATACGTTATTTATATTGTGTATTTGCTCGAAAAACATGGGTAATGTTGGCGTTTATGTTACTTAGTTGCTTAGCAGTTTATTTTACTTGGTATAGCTGGCTAAGTGGTTTGGCACTTTCTGCAACACTTATTCAGACTTTTGCCTCGTTTCAAAAAAATGATCTGTATTTACGCTTAATTATGGTGGTGGGTACATCGCTTTGGATAAGTCATAATATATTAGTAGGCTCGCCGATAGCTGTATTAATGGAAAGCCTATTTATGGCTAGTAATTTAGTAGGGCTATATCGGTTTTATACCCCTAAAAAATTAGCTTAGGGGTTGGTATATTTCGTTTTTTAAACAGGTAAGTAGACGTTAAAAAAGCTGTTCAGCAATCTTTTTAAGTAAGTAGGTTTCTCGCAAAATAGAAAGCCCTTGTTTTTCGCTGTTGGCAAGCGTGCGCTCGTTATGTGCAATTGCATCATTAATATTGACCCATTTAGCAGTCATGCCATTTTGTTGCTCGTAATGTTCAAGCTGGGCTTTACCAAGTTCGTCGGCAATATTACATACGTAGCAATACGATTTTATATGGATAATGTCAAAATCGTCTTTATACCAAGGACGATACTCTTCGTAGAGTCCAAAGGCTTTTACTACACTTATTTGCTGTGCACCGGTTTCCTCATTTAGTTCGCGTATTAAGCCTTGCTCAATGCTTTCGCCTTCATCCACGCCACCACCAGGCAAGCTGTAATCTTCATAGCGGTTTGTGTACATTAAAAGTATTTTACTATTTTTAATTACAATGGCACGCCCTGTTATACGAGTAAATTGAGTGCCTTGGTCGATATTAATACCTGAATGAATCAGGGTTTTTAATTGCTGCATTTCATCTCCTTTGTGGGATGTTCATACTATCAGTTGCTATCATTGTGTGAATAGGAACGATTTTAATTATTTTTTTGTGATCGATTTTTTTAAGCATACGTAAATATTAAGTTGGTAACATAAATAGTATTGAATCACTTAATTATTTAAGTCATTAGATTTTAAGCGCGCCTTTAAATTAGTATTTATGATGCGTAGAATAAGAAAAAAGCATAGGGATTTATCATGTTAAACATACTTTTAGTAGATGATGACGTCGAGTTTAGTGACGTTGTATGCCACATAGTCGAATTCCTCGGCCACAATATAAGCACCGCAACCAGTTTAAAAGAAGCGCATCAATGGTTTGAAAATAATACCTTTGATCATGTGTTGTTAGATTTTATGTTGCCAGATGGCAGCGGCCTGCATTTACTCGATCATTTAAAAATGATTGGGCAATCTCCAAAAATTACACTTATTTCGGGCCACCCTTCAGTGAAGGGTATTTTAGCTGAAATGTGTGAGCCAAATGTTGGGCATTTATTAAAGCCATTACAACGCGAAGATTTAGAACTGGTTTTAAATGGCCCTAAAAAAGCAGTTAAAAAAGCAAAGTCGAGTGGTATAACGCGTCACTTTGGTGGCTTAATTGGCGAATCAGAGGTAATGCACAAGCTTTACAACATGATTGAACGCGTTGCTAAAACAAATGCTAACGTGATGCTCATGGGTGAAAGTGGTGCAGGTAAAGAAGTTGTAGCTCAAGCTATCCATAACGCCAGCCAGTGTGAAGGCCCGTTAGTGGCGAGTAACTGTGGTGCGCTTTCAAAAGAGTTAATTGGTAGTGAATTATTTGGCCATGAAAAAGGCGCTTTTACCGGTGCTATAGCTCGTAAAGAAGGGGTATTTGAGCAATCAAATAACGGTACTTTATTTTTAGATGAAGTAACCGAAATGCCAATTGATATGCAGCCAAATTTACTGCGAGTGCTTGAAACTAAAAAAGTAACGCGCGTCGGTGGTAACAGAGAAATACCAACAAATTGCCGTGTTATTTCAGCCACTAACCGCTCGCTTACCGATTTAGCGCAAAATAATATTATTCGTGAAGATATTTACTTTAGGCTAGCGGTTTTTCCTATTGATATACCGCCACTTCGCGATAGAAAAGAAGATATTCCTTTATTAGCTAAAGCGTTTTTAGATCAACTTAATGACGAAAATGGCACTGCCTTTAGTTGGACGCCAGCACAGCTTAAAGAGTTGCAAAGCTATGAATGGCCGGGTAACGTGCGCGAAATTCGCCATGCGATACACCGTGCATTTATTATGAGTGATCCGCAAACTAGCGATATTATTTTGCCTGATAATTTAGAATCGCCGTTTTCGCGTGTTAATAATCAAACTGCAGAAAAGCCAGTATCGGCAGGGCAAACAATTGAAGAAGTTGAAAAAGAACTTATTCATGCAACGCTTGATAAAGTGCAAGGTAATAAAACACTTGCTGCGCAAATGTTAGGTATTAGTACAAAAACACTTTATAACCGCCTTAATGCGTATGGCGGTATTGGCGAATATAAATAGATCTGAGGAAGGGTATGACATCAGACAATAAAACAGAGCAGCTTAATAAATTAGTACACGATGCAAGAGGGCCGCTAAATCGTATTTCGATGAATGCCGAGCTTATTAAATTGGTACTTGAAAACGATATGCCAAAAGAAAAAGCGTTAGATGCACTTGATAAAATTATCAATAATTGCCAACAGTGCAGCGAAAGTTTACAAAAAATATCAGACTCTCAATAAATACAGTGTTGTTTAAACACTAACTCGGGAAGCTAATGAACAAGCAAAAACATCAAAGCAAAGCGAATATTACTTGGGCAGCTTTTATAGTTGTTGTGTTGAGTATTATTGTAGGTAACGCATTTTTAGCATTGAACACTATTCAAGGTTTAACACAAACCCAAAAGAGTTTAGACAACACAAGTATGCTGACTACGGCAATTGAGCAATTGCATTTATCTATAGTGCAGGCTGAGTCGGGTCAGCGTGGTTATTTATTAACGGAAGAGGCTGATTATTTAACGCCTTACTATGATGCGATTGGGCAAATACAGGCACAAACAGATCATGTTAAATCGCTCCACTCTGAAATTGATGGCCAAGCAGATCGTATTGCTCAGTTACTAGTGCTTGTAGATAGTAAAATTAACGAGCTTAAAAAAACCGTTAACCTTGCACTTGATGATAGAGAAAGACGTGCATTGTATGTGTTAAATACACATAAAGGGCGAGATCTTTATAGGCAAATCCGTGAACACGTGAATGAAATACAAGACCGCGAATTACTTTTCAAAGTGAGTCATTTTTCAAAGTTAGCAAAGATAAAAAATGAGGCTAAAATTACGTTTGCTATAACGGCAATAACAAGTGCACTACTTATTATTGGTATGTTTGTAATGACGCGTCTTAATTTAAGAAATGCTGCAAAGTATCGTTTTGAGCTTGAAAAACAAAACGAAACATTAGCAACGAAAGTGTCTGAACGTACGCAAGAATTAACGTTGTATTCTGACGAGTTGAGCCGAAGTAACCGAGAGCTTGAAGAGTTTGCTTTTGTGGCGAGCCATGATTTACAAGAACCACTTAGAAAAATTCAAGCCTTTAGCGATCGCCTTGAAACAATGTTTAAAGATGAACTTGGTGAAAAAGGGATTGATTACATTGGCCGTATGAAAAATGCAGCTCAACGTATGTCTAACTTAATAAACGATTTATTAGAGTTTTCGCGTATAGCAACGCGTGGTAAAGACTTTGACGATACAAATTTAAACGAAGTGGTAACTGATATATTAAGTGATTTAGAAATTGCGATAGATGAGTCTAATACACAAGTAGATGTAGAAGACTTACCGGTTATTCAGGCTGATAAAAGCCAAATGCAGCAATTGTTTTTAAATTTGTTGTCGAATGCGGTGAAATTTAGACGCCCAGATGTAAGTCCACATATTAAAATTAGTTACCAGCATGAAAATATATTTAGTGCTGATCATAATACCGAATTAAGTTTTCAAGTTATTACAATAGAAGACAATGGCATTGGTTTTTCACAAGACTACGCCGATAAAATATTTGTACCGTTTCAGCGTTTACATGGCCGCTCAGAGTATAAAGGCACGGGTATTGGCCTTTCTGTATGTAGGCGTATAGTGGAGCGTCATGGCGGAACAATTACAGCCCAAAGTAAAGACGGTGAAGGTGCAACTTTCACCATAAAACTACCTGTGGAAGCAGCGCTTTTCACATTGCAAGGAGAGGCTTAAATGCCCTATACAAAAGTAAAACCGATTACTATTTTAATGGCAGACGATGATGAAGATGATCGTTTGTTAACACAAGATGCCCTTGCCGAAAGCCGTGTACTTAACGAACTTCACTTTGTTGAAGATGGTGTTGAGTTACTTGAATATTTAGAGCGTAGAGGTAAGTTTGAAGACAAGACAACATCGCCTCGCCCTGGGCTTATATTGCTTGATTTAAATATGCCCAGAATGGATGGTCGTGAAGCGCTTGAAGCAATTAAAGCAAATCCTAACTTAAAGGGTATTCCTGTTGTAATTTTAACTACGTCTAAGCAAGAAGAAGACATGGTTAAAGGGTATAACCTAGGCGCTGCATCTTATATTACAAAACCTGTAACGTTTGATGGCCTAGTTGATTTAATGAAAACACTTGGAAAATACTGGGTAGAATTTGTAGAGCTACCGACAACATTTAACGATTAATGGAGATTGTATGTTAGATAAAGTGACTCAGTTGCTGCTTGTAGAAGATGATGAAGATGATTACATACTCACCTGCGACTATCTGGACCAATTGGATTCACACACGTTTAACATTCAATGGATAAGCTCCCCAGAGCAGGCAATTGAAACGCTTAGCAAAAATGAGCACGACATTTGCCTGCTTGATTACCGCTTGGGTGCATCTAATGGTTTAGATGTATTAAAAGAAGCCATTGCTAATGGTTTTAGCGGCCCTATTATTATGCTTACCGGGCAGTCAAACGACGAACTAGATTCGGCGGCACTTGATGCTGGCGCGGTAGATTATTTAATAAAAACAGAAATGAGCTCTAGCCGCTTTGCGCGTGCTATTCGCTATGCTTTGGCGCGTAAAGATGTTGAAGGTGAGCGAGTAGAGCGTTTAAAAGCCGAAGCAGAAAACCGTTCAAAAGACCGATTTTTAGCGCACTTAAGCCACGAATTACGAACTCCTCTATCGTCCATTTTAGGTTATACCGAGCTATTAATGCAGAGCGACTTTAGTCAGCAAGCAGAAAATGAGTTAGGTGTAATTTATCGAAACGGTAAACACTTATTGAGCCTATTAAACGATGTGCTCGACTTGTCTAAAATAGCAGCCGATAAACTAGAGTTGACCTTAAGCGAAGTTAACCTAGATAGCATGCTTGCCGATGTATACACGTTAATGCGCGTATCGGTCCTTGATAAAGGGCTTACGCTACGCTTTGAATCACATCAGCCATTGCCTTTAGTTGCACGACTTGATGCAACAAGGGTTCGCCAAATTTTAATAAATTTAATAAATAATGCGGTTAAGTTTACCGATAAAGGCGAAATTGTTGTTAATGCGTGGACGCAGTGGGTTGATGACACCGAAATGCTGTTTTTTAGTATTAAAGATTCAGGAATGGGTATAGCCCCTGAAAAACAAGAACTGATATTTAAACCGTTTGAGCAAATAGCTGATGTAGAATCGCGCTCTGTAGGTGGTGCAGGTCTTGGCTTAGCAATATGTGCTGAGCTGTTAGCGCGTATGCACGGTGATATTAGTTTGCACTCTGAAGTTGGTAAAGGCTCTACGTTTACTATTTCGGTTTACCCAGGTGATATTAGTGAAGTAGAGCGCCAAGTACTTAACTTTAGCAGTGCGCCGCAACTACAAAGTAAACTGGCTCCTTGTAAAGTACACGGAAGAGTATTGGTTGTTGATGACTTGCGCGACTTACGCATGCTAGTTGGGCATATGATTAGCACCTGCGGTGCACGAGTTGATTATGCTGAACATGGCCAGCAAGCACTTGAAAAAGTACGCATAGCAGATGCGTATAAATCGCCTTATGATATTATCTTTATTGATATTCATATGCCTGTAATGGGCGGCAAGGAAGCTACCATAGAGCTTAGAAAAATGGGCTACAAAGGCCCAATAATTGCGCTCACTGCTGCTACTATGAAAGGAATACATGAAGAACTTGCTGCGCTTGGCTTTAATGATGTAATACCAAAACCGGTTGATAGCACTGCTTTGTATCAATGTTTGCAAGATTATTTGGTAGCGCCAGAACATGCTCCTCAAGCCAAAGATATAAATAGTAGTTCGGACTTAACAGAGAAAAAACAGCGCTTTTTACTTGTAGAAGACGATCACGATGCAGCGCAAATTACACAGCTACTTTTAGAAAGTTTAGGTGTAGAAACTGTGATTGCGTCTAGCTGCGCGCAATGTTTGCAAATACTTAATCACGACCAACAATTTAATAAAGTATTGTTAGATATGCATTTACCTGATGGGTGTGGCGTTGATTTAGGTCAGCAAATTAACGACCGTTACCCTGAACTACGCTTAGTGATTGTAAGTGGAGCTGAGCCAGACCCAAGAGAAATAAAAGATTTAAATATTGACCGAGTTTTACTTAAACCTATTAATTTGAGCTTGTTAGAAACACTTATTAGCTAGGGCCTGTTTATCTTTCGAGGTTGAATTTGCAGCAGTATGTTTGGTATTTAGGCAAGGCAGAGCCTGTATAGTGTGGTTACTCCCCATAAATAGGCGATAACGTAGAACAAATGCCAAACATGCGCTGCCCGAAGGGTTCTGCCCAGGGACTATTTACTCTTTGTTGCTCGGTTTTTACTTAGCCCACTAGGTTACAAATCTCGCGCCGCGATTAAATAGCCCCTAGATTGAACAAATTTCAATCCTGAAAGGTCAACAGGCCCTATTAACTGAGATGTTATTATATGCATTCAATAAAGTTATTATCTGAAGAATTAACACCATCAAAAGTAGTGTGTGTTGGCCGTAACTATACCGCACACATTGCAGAGCTAAATAACGAAACGCCAGATCAAATAGTTTTATTTAATAAGCCAAATAGCGCAATTACTAATACGTTATTTGCAGCTCACAACGGCGATACGCTGCATTATGAAACCGAGTTGTGTTTTGTAGTTAAAAATAAAAAGTTTGTAGGGGTTGGACTCGGCCTCGACTTAACTAAGCGCACAGTACAAAGTAAATTAAAAAATAAGGGGCTACCTTGGGAGCGGGCTAAAGCGTTCGACGGGTCTGTTATTTTAAGTGACTTTGTTGAATTAACAGATGCAATGCAGCACTTTACCTTTGAACTTAAAATTAATAATGAAGTGATTCAGCGAGGCGATACTCATTTTATGCTGCACAACCCTGACTCAATTTTACAAGAAATTAGTGAATTTATGAGCCTAGAAGACGGTGACGTAGTAATGACCGGCACACCGTCGGGCGTAGGTGAAGTAACGGCTAAAAGTACTTTCTCTGTTGCGCTTTATGCTAACGATCAGTGCTTGCTTGAGCATCAGTGGATCGTGAGCTAAAAATACGGTTAAACAGACACTTAAACAGGCAATTAAATGTGATTTAATTGCCTGTTTAAGTTTGTATTAATAAGGCATTGGATGGTTTCTAAAAATAGCATCAATACTTGTCAGTATTTCACTGTTTAGCGTTATATCAAATGCATCAATATCTTCTTTTAATTGCGCCATACTTGTCGCGCCAATAATTGAAGATGTAACACCATCAACCTGGTTACACCATGCTAGCGCAAGCTGCGCTGGGGTAATATTATTTGCATGAGCCAGCTCAACATATTGCTTAGTGGCTTGTTCTGCATTGGGTGTATCTCTAAAAATGCCGTTGCGCTGCATGAAGGTCCATCGAGAGCCTTCAGGGCGAGCGCCATTTAAGTATTTACCCGTTAATAAACCGGCAGCCAGAGGCGACCATGGTAAGTAGGCAATCTCTTCATGAACACATTGCTCTATTAAATATGGCCAATCTTTAGCATGCGCTAGGCTAAATTCGTTTTGAATAGACACCATACGCGGTAAGTTATGCTCTTTAGCTAAACTTAAAAACTGGCTGATACCCCATGGCGTGTCGTCAGATAAACCGCAGTGCTTAATTTTTCCTGCTTTTACACATTCATTAAGTCCTTCTAGAATATCGAGCATACTAGCTTGCTGCTCTTGTGTATTTACGTCAGTAAATTTAAGCGTGCCAGGCCACTGCCTACCAAAATGTGGTGTTGAACGGTTTGGCCAATGTAACTGATATAAATCGATGTAGTCGGTTTGAAGGCGCTTGAGTGAATCGTCCACGGCTTCTATTACTGTTTGGCGAGTAATATTGCCACCATCACGTACCCACGATAAGCCATTGCCTGCAATTTTTGTGGCAAGTACTACATCGCCGCGTTTTTGTTTATTACGCGATAGCCAATCGCCAATAATTTCCTCTGTTTTACCATAGGTCTCTGGAGAAGGAGGCACAGCATACATTTCGGCTGTATCAATAAAGTTTACGCCTTGCTCTAGCGCGTAGGCTATTTGCTCATCCGCATCGCTTTGAGTGTTTTGTTTGCCCCAAGTCATACTGCCTAGGCACACTCTAGATACGTCTACACCACTGCTACCTAGTGGGCTGTATTTCATAAAAATTCCTTAGCTAAATTAGTGTTGAGCGTGGCTAGTTAAAGCCGATAAAAGAGGCTCAGAGATCGCAGCTTTTTGCCCTGTTGTAAAATCAAACATGACAACTTTAGAAGTACCCGTTGTTGTTATAGCCTTTTGAACATGGCTGTAAACGGTGTAATTCATGGTGAAGCGGTCTGTTTTTATATCAGTAATAGTAACACCCACTGTAAGCGTATCGGGAAAGGTGACAGGGCGTTTATAACGAATATTATTTTCGCTAATTACTGGGCCCACACCATTTGGGCTTATTGTGTCGAACAGATTTATTTTATTTAAAAAGTCGATTCGGGCTATTTCAAAGTAACGTAAATACACTACATTATTTACGTGTTGCAGTGCATCCATATCAGCCCATGCTACGGTGATGTCGGTATGAATAGGGTGCTGATCTTTAAACGTTTGCATTATGTATTGGCCCTTAATTTTAAAGCACTTAGATTATCAATATGGTGTTATGAGCTCAAGGTAATTAGAGTATGTTTTTTTGTAAGATGATTGTACCTATTTAATTTTAGGTCTACAGTTAAGTGGCACGGTAAAAACACACAAGACAAAAACACACAGAGGTATGTATGCAAAATATAATTAATTGGTTTTTAGCTTGTTTGGTTTTTATAGCCTCTTTCACCTGTTATGCAATGGGTAACGTATCTGGCGCTATTATTTTAATGCTAGCGGGGTTTTTATTCGAGGTTATATTTTGGCTACGCGGTTATAAAGAGCCTGAAGACAATAAACGCTTTTTTTAATCGTTAACTAGGGCCAGTTGACCTTTCAGGATTAAAATTTGTTCAATCTAGGGGCTATTTAATCGCGGCGCGAGGTTTGTGACCTAGTGGGCTAAGTAAAAACCGAGCAACAAAGAGTAAATTGCCCCTAGGCAGAACCCTTCGGGCAGCGTATGTTTGGCATTTGTGCTACGTTATCGCCTATTTATGGGGAATAACCACACTACATAGGCTCTGCCTTGCCTAAATACCAAACATACTGCTGCAAATTTAACCTCGAAAGATAAACAGGCCCTAGGCTTGCTTATCACAATTGATTCTATAATAATGACTGTATAAATAACCAGTCGTTATAGTGGTGATGAAAAAGTTTATTCACATAGACATGGATTGCTTTTACGCAGCAGTAGAAATGCGAGATAACCCAAAACTTGCACATGTACCGCTTGCTATTGGAGGCAATAGCCGACGAGGCGTGCTCTCAACTGCTAACTATATAGCGAGAGAGTATGGCGTGCGCTCGGCTATGTCGAACTATCATGCTAAACAATTATGCCCCGATTTAGTTATTGTTCCTGGGCGCATGGCTGTATACAAAGAAGCTTCAAACCAGATACGCGAAGTATTTAACCGCTACACAGACTTAGTTGAACCTCTTTCTTTAGACGAAGCCTACCTTGATGTAACAGACAGTAGTGCTTGTAAAGGCAGTGCCACGCTTATAGCACAGCAAATAAGAGCGGATATTTACACAGCCACAGGGCTTACTGCATCGGCAGGTATTGCACCTATTAAGTTTATTGCCAAAATAGCCAGCGACGAAAAAAAACCGAATGGTCAATTTGTAGTTTTGCCTCACGAGGTCGATGACTTTTTGGCGCAATTACCGCTGGGTAAAATTCCGGGTGTAGGTAAAGTAACACTCGAAAAACTCAATTTAAAAGGGCTATATACCGGCAAAGATGTACGCGAAAAAGGCGTAAATTGGATGCAGCAACATGTAGGTAATTTTGGCGTGTCGCTTTATCAAAAATGTGCAGGTGAGTATGTTGGTAAAGTATCGACAGATCGCATAAGAAAATCGCTGAGTGTTGAACATACCTACGAATACAATAAAACAAGTTTGCAAGAGTGCTTAGATGAGCTTCCAAAACTGTTAGACGAATTAGTTTTAAGGCTTAATAAGCAACAACTACAAAACCGTATAAATAAACTGAGTGTTAAAGTGAAGTTTGCTAATTTTGTAGTAACTTCAGCCGACCAAGCATATCACGAGCTAAATACTGAAATATTTATTCAACTCCTGACTAAGGCCTATCAACGAGGGCTACAACAGCCTGTTCGGTTACTTGGCATAGGTGTTGGCATTAAAAACGAGCCAGAACAAAACTTCCAACTGAGTATTCTTGATTAAGCTGTAAAGCCTGTAACTCCAAGTTGCCATTTATTGGCAACTTGTATAATTAGCTCATCGCACCTAGCTGGTCTTCAATATTTAAATCGACGATAATAGGGGCTTATGTTTTCTAACAGGACTTTATTTATGGCATACCCTCAAGCGGTTAGTGCAAGCCTTGAATGCACATCTCATGATGCGCTTATTATTATTAGTGATGACTTTTCTCAATTACCAAACAATTCATTACGTGACGCTATTTTAGCGCAGGCAAAAGTTGATTCTCGCATTGGTAAGCAAGTTACTTTATTAGTGATTGAAAACAAGCGCGTTGTACTTGCGCCAACCGGTCCGTTAAATAGAGATTACGACGACGTTCGTCGTTATTTTGATGCAGCTAAACTAGCAATTAACGAAGCAAAAGCATCGGGTAGTGTTAATCCTACATTATTTTTACCAAATTTAAATGGTGATAGCCGTTACCAACATGCGCTAGAAGTTGCTTATTTAGGTGCTTGCCAAGCATTATGGCAGCCATTAGAGGCGCGTGAATATCACGGTGAAAGTATTGAGCCTATTACTCAAATTGGCTTAATGGGCGCGAACGAGCAAACAATTAAAGCAGTTAATGCCATTGCAGCAGGGCAGTATGCAGCACGCGATTTATGTGGCACTGAACCAGAGCGTATGGCTCCACCGCGTTTTGCTGATTACTGCGTTGATTTGTTTAAAGGCTCAAATGTGGCCGTTGATGTAATTGATGATATTACTGCTATTGATAAAAACTACCCAATGCTAAGTACGGTTGCTCGTGCATCATACGCAGTTGAGCGCCATCACCCACGTGTTGTTAAGCTTGAATATGTACCAGAGGGCGAAATTACTCGTACACTTATGTTTGTAGGTAAGGGCCTTGTATACGATACAGGCGGTGCAGATCTAAAAGTAGGCGGCCATATGGCAGGCATGAGCCGTGATAAAGGCGGCGCAGCATCTGTTGCGGGCTTTATGAAAGCTGTTGCAGATTACCAACCTAAAGGCGTTAAAGTAGTATCGTATTTAGCTGTTGTTCGTAATTCTATTGGTTCAGATTGTTTTGTGCCAGATGAAATTATTACTAGCCGCGAAGGTATCCGTGTACGCATTGGTAATACCGATGCAGAAGGGCGTTTAGCAATGGGCGATCTACTTAGCGAAATGAAAGATTTAGCTAAAACGCAGGTTAATCCAACGTTATTTACTGTTGCTACATTAACGGGTCATGCGGCTCGTGCAATGGGTCCTTACGGTGCGTATGTTGAAAATGGCCCAGCTCGAAGCGCTGGTGTATCTCGTCAAATTGCTGACCTTGGAGATTTGTGGGCTGATGGCGCTGAAGTATCGCGTTCTCGCCGTGAAGATTACGACTTTATTAAACCACGCACACTAGCTGACGATGTTTTATCTAGCAATAACGCGGCATCGGCTGTTACCGCTCGTGGTCATCAGTTCCCAATGGCATTTATGGCTATTGTTGGTGGGCTTGATAAACACGGTAACGACTCTGCACAGCCTTTACCTTATGTGCATATGGATATTGCGGGTAGCGGTGTTGAAGGTGGTGATTGGCAGCACGGTAAGCCAACTGCCGCATCAGTAACGAGCTTGTTTGCACGTTACTGTTTGTAAGCTAAAAACTTACATGCAATAAAAAAGCCCTGTTAATTCAGGGCTTTTGCGTTTCATGATAACGGTATCGCTATCAATCTAATTTAAAGCGATTAACTACGCTCGAAAGCCCTTGGCTACTTTGCTTAAGGTTATCGCTGGCATTTGTAAGCTGTTTAGTATTATTAAGTGACTGCTCTGTTGATTGAGATAGCTCGTTAATACGTAAATTAACCTCGTCGGCAGCTTGAGTTTGCTGCTCTGTAGCACGTGCAATTTGGCTGTTCATTTCGGTAATAATTGAAACAAGTCGTTCTATTTCATTAAGTGAAGTATTGGCAGACGACGCCTGATCTACGGTAGAAACCGAAAGTGCTTGGCTTGATTTAACTGCTTCAACAGCTGCCTTTGCACCTTCTTGTAGTTTAGTGATCATGATTTGAATTTCGTCTGTGCTTTGCCCTGTACGGCTTGCCAATGTTCTTACTTCATCTGCAACAACTGCAAATCCTCGGCCGTGCTCTCCTGCGCGAGCAGCCTCAATGGCGGCGTTTAATGCCAGTAAGTTTGTTTGCTCCGATATACTTCTGATTACATCAAGTACAGAACCTATATTATGACTCTCGTTGGCTAAATCTTCTGTCACGCGGCTAACGGTTTCTATGTTACTTGAAAGTGTTTCTATGGCTGTTATTGTTTGCGCCACCACATTTTTACCCGTTGATGCGTTTTTTGCTGCATCTTTAGCTGCTTGCTCTGCGGCTTCGGCGTTACGGCTCACATCATGTATTTGGTGAGTCATTTGCTCCATGGCAGCTGCAACTTGGGTTGAGCTATCGTTTTGAAGCTCAATAAATGAGTGGCTCGTTTTACTTGATTCGTCAACGGTATGCGCATGCTCGCTTACGTCGCTTGCGCTTTGTGATACATGAACAAGCGATTCTCGCATTTTTAAAACAAATAAATTAAACGAGTGTGATAGTTCAGATATTTCATCGTTACCGGATTCATTTAATGTACGAGTTAAATCGCCTTCGCCTTGTGAAATATCTTTCATCATATCGGCTGCTAAACGAGTAGGTATTAAAATGCTTTTGCCTATAAAGTAACTAAGTAAAATAACAGCAATAATCATAATTGTTGCACTGACGACTATAAGGTTTCGTTGCTCACTAAATGCTTCGTCTATTGAGTCAAGATAAACCCCTGAGCCAATAATCCATTGCCACTGATTAAAACCTTTAACAAATGCGATTTTTTCAACTGGTTTTTCTTTACCTGGTTTTGGCCATTTATAAGGTATAAACCCTTCACCATCACGCTTAACTATATTAGCCATTTCTACAAAGAGCGCCTTGCCATCTGGATCTTTATTATTACTTAAATCTTTATTATCGAGAGCAGGCTTCATTGGATGCATTATCATTGTAGGCTGATAATCATTTATCCAAAAATAATTAGTATTGTCATAGCGCAGTGCTTTTATTGTTTCAAGAGCTTGCGTTTGAGCTTGCTGCTGGGTGAGTGAGTTACTTTGCTCAAGGTCATAAAAGTGCTCGATTATACTGTACGCAGTTTCTACTACATTTTGTGTTTTAAGGTACTGCTCGTTTTTAAGAGAGCTATATTGGTGAGTTAGGCTAGCTACACTAAGCGCTATAAGCCCAAATATCACAATTGCTATGAGCAGCGAGAAACGTTGAAATATACTAAAACTACGTAAACTAGGCATACATTTATCCTCAAAAAGTGTGCGCTTTAGCGCATAGAATAAGCGTAGCTAAAAAGAGAGTTTAATCTAGGCTTAACAACCATTAATGCAAAAAAAAGGCTGATTTATCAATCAGCCTTTAGTCTACTTTTTAAACTTGTTTAACTATTTAACATCAAAATGACGATTAAAGAAGTTTGTAATTGTTTGATGCAAGTGCGTTTGCACTTGTTTACCACGTAGGCTGTGCTTAGAGCCTGGGTAGGTCATCATTTCAAACTGTTTTTCGTTATCTTGTAGTTGTTTAAACAATTTAGTTGAATGCGTAAACAACACGTTATCGTCGGCCATTCCATGATAAATCATTAATGGACCTTTTAAGCCATCTGCGTATGGGAATACTGCGCTGTCCTCATAACCTTTAGCGTTTGTATTAGGATGACCTAAATAGCGCTCAGTGTAATGCGTATCGTATAGAGCCCAATCGGTTACTGGAGCACCCGATACGCCTGCTTGAAAGTAATCACCCGCTTTAAACATAGTCATAAGTGCCATGTAGCCACCGTAACTGTGGCCATAAACACCAATGCGTTGTGGGTCTACGTAATCAAGTGTACGTAAAAACTCTACGCCTTTAATTTGATCGGCAACTTCCACTACACCTAAGTGTTTATAAATAGCATCTTCAAACTTTTTACCACGGTTGTACGAACCACGGTTATCGAGTTGAAAAATTACGTAACCTTGTTGCGCCATGTATTGAAAATACAAGTTTTTACTGCGCCAGCTATTCGTTACTCGTTGGGCATGCGGGCCGCCGTACACATTAACAATAACAGGATGCTTTTTGCCATCGGTTACGTTACTTGGCTTAAATAAACGGTAATGCATAACTTGGCCATCTTCGGCTTTAATTGTGCCGTATTCTGGTTTTGTTAAATCGCTTAAATAAGGGGTAAGCGGGTGGCTACTATCTAGCTTGTTTTCTTCAAGCCATGTAATAAATTCGCCGTTTATTTTGCGAAGCGCTGCTGAATTTGGTGTGTTATCAGATGAGCTATTATCGATAAAGGTTTTGCTGTCTTTTGCTAGCACAACATTATGGTACTGACCTTTTTCGGTGATACGTTTAGCATCGCCTTTTTTAAATAAAGGTGCGCTGTATAAATGGCTTTCAAGCGGTGTATCTTTTCGACCGGCAAAGTAAACAATGCCTTTTTTCTCATCAATACCTTTTAAGCTATCAACAGCCCAATCGCCAGAAGTAATTTGGCGAACAAGTTGACCGTTAGTGCGATATAAGTATAGATGTTTAAAACCGTCGCGCTCAGATGCCCATACAAAGTGCTTTTTGTCTTTTAAAAACTCAAGATCAAAATGTAGATTAATCCATGTATCGCTGTTTTCGGTTAGTGCTACTTTTTGTGCTTTAGTTTCGCTGTTATAAAAACGAAGTTCTAATTTATGTTGCGAACGATTTTGCCATTGGTACGACAATGTATTGCCGTCTTTTAGCCATTTAGCACGCGCTATATAAATGTCTTCATCTTTACCTAAATCAATCCAATCTACTTTTTGATCGTTAAGTTTAACTACACCGAGTTGAATTTTTACGTTATCGGTACCAGTAAACGGGTAGCGTTGGTTGAATAACTTAACTTCATCAGCGTAAATTTCGTTACGGATAGCTTCTTTTACTGGGATTTCGTCAACACGGGTATAGGCAATTTTAGTTTCATCCCCTGACCACCAGTAACCCGTCATACGGCTCATTTCTTCTTGAGCAACAAACTCGGCCATACCGTTTTTAATTACGCCACCGCCATCTTTACTAAGCTGAATCTCTTTTCCTGATTCAAGCTCTAAAGCATAAAGATTTTGTTCACGAATAAACGATACATAATTACCTTTAGGTGAAAAGCGTGCATCGGTTTCAAATGTTTCAGTGTCGGTTAGCTTTTTACTTTTACCAGAGGCTAAATCGTAATAGTAAAGGTCGCCGTTAAGTGGGAATAAAAGTGCTTTACCGTCTTTAGACCATTTGTACTCAAGTATGCCTTTACCAAAAATACGTTGGCGTTCGCGGCGAGCTTTTTCTTCATCTGATAGGTTTTCTGGGCCTGAAAATAACTTTGCCGAATCAACTAGCACACGATTGGTGTTATCTTTTAAATTGTATTCCCATAAATCGTAGCGGTTGTAGTCATCGCTTTTACCTTGCAGGTAAGTTACACGGCTGCCATCAGGCGAAAATTTAAGTTGTACAGGTGATTTACCTGACAGGCTTGGATCGTCAAAAATACGTTCCAACGATAAAGGTTTTGCTTGAACACTAATAGCGCCAACCATTAACGGTAGGGCTAGTGAGAGGTGTTTTATTTTTTTTAGCACAAGGTTGCCTTAGCTTATTATAAATATTGCTTTGATGTTAAAGCCAAGCGTGTGCAACTGCAACTAAATGCTATAAAGTGGCGATTATTAAAGACAAAGTAGGACATAACAATGACAAACCCTAAATTTGAACTTGCACCAGAGCTTAAACGCGACTGTATAGAACTTGCTGATTGGCCGCTGTGTAAAGTACTTTTATTGAACGACAGCCAATATCCGTGGTTTGTATTAGTACCTAGGCAGGCTAACTTAAAAGAGATAATTGATTTATCTGAGGATGATCAAATTGTGTATTTAAAAGAGTCAGCCAAGCTAAGTAAATTATTAATGGATGTGTTTAGCCCTGATAAGTTAAACATAGCGGCTTTGGGTAATATGGTGCCGCAATTACATATTCACCATATTGCACGCTTTACGATTGATGCTGCTTGGCCTGCGCCAATTTGGGGTAAATTTCCTGCAGTCCCTTATACTGATGATCAAATAGTAAAATTAAAAACCCATTTTTAATAGCTGTTCGGGTTTATTTATCTTTCGGGGTTAAATTTTTAGTAGTCTGTTTAGTTTTTAGGTAAGGCCGAGTTTATGTTTATGTTGTGCGTCTGCTTCGCATAAATAGGCGATAACGTAGTATAAATGCCAAATATGCGCTGCCCTAGGTCGAAAAAATTTTAATACTGAAGGTCAACAGACTCTAATCAATAAGGAATAAAATGAAACTAATCAATCAACTTTGTACGGGTTTATTTATTGTCGCATTATCAGGAGGGTACTTTGCAGTTGCAATTGAGCAGCCAGTTAACACTGAAATTATTAAAAAAACAGACATACAAAATTTAGTTGAACATAGTAATCATGTTTACTCTGCTGCCCAACCCAGTGCAGAGCAAATTAAGCTGTTGTCACTTGCAGGTGTAAAGCATGTAATAAACCTACGCTCCTCTAGTGAACAAACGTGGGATGAAGGTGAGCTTGTGCGATCTTTAGGGATGAGCTATCACGCATTACCTATTGCAGGTGCGAAGGATGTTACTGTTGAAAATGCGCGTAATTTAACAAACTTACTTAATGAGTTTGAGGGAGAATCGATTTTAGTGCATTGCGCAAGTAGCAATCGAGTTGGAGCGTTGATTGCAATTTCTGCACATGAGCAGGGTCTTGATGTAGGGGCCGCGCTTGATAAAGGAAAACGCTGGGGTATGAAAAGTCTAGAGCCTGTAGTGCGTGAAGTGGTAAACGATAAATAATAAAAAAGCGCTGCAGTTATAAACTACAGCGCTCTTAAATTATCACCGTGCTAGGTTATTTTAAACCTAGTACTTCCTTACCTTGTTTAAACGTAACATCTACAGGAATATTTGCTTTGCTTAGTTTTTCTAAGTCTTTAGCAAGTTCTTCTTTAATATCACCATGAGTTGCGATTAGTTGATCTACTTTTTCGTAATCGCCATCACCTTGTAAGGTTAAAATTAAGCGAGATAGGTCAGCAATAGCAGTGCTCATTTTTTCCATGTTTATACTATATAAGCCCGCTTCATTTTTAGAAAACGCGCCTTCTTGTGCAAAAAAGTTAAAGCGGATCATATTCGCTTGACCATGCGCACTTGATGCACCAAAACGTACTGAGCGGAATATGCCAGCCATAAACGTCGTGTAGTAATCTTCAAGTGTACCTTCAGTGATCTCGCCTTTTTTAAGCAATTGCTCAACCATGTACAAACCTAAAATATCGGCTTTGCCTTCCTCTAGTGCACTCGCGTGCTCTTGTAATGATTGACGAACAGTTCCTTTACCAGTGATTGTATTTTTAATACCTAAACCATGCGCTACTTCATGGAACATAGTGTTGGCAAAAAAGGCATCAAAAGTAATGTGTTTACGCTGCTCAGGTACAATTAACTGCTCTGAAATTGGCACTAAAATTTTGTCAAACTTAGCACGCATTGCATTTTTAAGTTGCAGACGACGTGTGCCTTTTTCTAGCTGTACTTGCTCATCGTTTGGCAAGTTAATTGCGATTGTTTTACTACCCGCGTTTGAATGCCCTGCGTAGTAAACAACATCATAGGCATTTAGATCGGCGTCAGAGCCTGGTACTTCTTGTTTGTACTTGGCATCAACTGGTAAGTCTTTTTGAAGTTCAGGTAAAAATGCTGCAAATTTAGCTAAACGTTCGCTCCATTTTAAATCTTTAATAAGTACGTAAGATTCATAAGCAGCACGGTAACCAAATAATTGATCTTCATAAGTTTCAATTGGGCCAATAACCACATCTACTGGGTTGTTTTTCATGTCCATCCAAGCAAAGTCAGAAACTTGGAAGTCATCTTTTTGTAGAGCGTCAGCACGCAGGTTTAGGTAATTAGCAAACTCTTTATCATCGGCAAGTTTACTTGCTTCACGTAAAAGGTCGGCTGTTTTTGCAAGCTCAACGGCATACTCTTTTGAATATGGCACACTATAAAGCTTACCTTGCTCATCACGCTTAATTACAGAGTAAAGCCCTGTTTTGTCTTCAACATCTGCATTGTTTAACTCTTCTTTAGTTATATCGGCAGGGTAAAACTGTGCGCCAAGAGGCTTTTCTTTATAGCTAGATAAAAACGCTTCATCGCCATTTAAACGGTCCCATGGGCCGTAGTTAATATCGGCAAATTTACGTACTTTTTCGTCACCTAACTTTGCTAAAAAAGCATCTTTATTCTCACCAAAAGATTGCTTCCAAAATAACTCGTCCATTATTTTTGAAGCATCAATAAGCTTTCCAACCATCGCTCTTTGGTTGTCGCTCAAGTGTGATAAATCACTTTTCAAGCTAAAGTCGGTGTAAATATCTAAACGTTGTTTATCTGCATTAATAAGCTTAGGACCTGATTGTGCACTGCTTTTTTGAGCAAGCTCTACGGCTGTGTTGTCGGTAGAAGACGGTGCTTGTTCAGAACATGCACTAAGAAAAACAACACCAGAGAGCATAATTGCTTGGCTAATTTTATTTAAGATCATTATATTGCCTGTTAAAAAGTAAGTTTAATAATTGTACTGCTTTAGTTAAAAGGCTAAATACGTACAAACGCTTCCTTATTGTGAGTGCATTAAAGCAAAACTAAATGGTAAATAGCAAGTATTTGGCGTTGTAAGGCAAGCATGAGCGGTAAAACATTATAAATAAAAATAAACTTCTATAATTTTCTTAACTTTATCGGTAAGTTAGACAATACTAATTATATTACTAATACAAAAATTAACTGCCTGAGTTTGCAGTTACTTTACAGGCTGAACACAAAAGGACGGCAGCTTTATGTCTACAGAAAACGCTTTATTAACGATTCTAGTCGATAGAATAAATAACGATACGTTGGTTTTACCAACGCTACCTGAAGTAGCGATTAAGGTTCGCCAAGCTGCAGATAACCCTGATGTTAATTTAATGCAAATGTCAGATGTAATCTCACAAGATCCAGCGCTTTCAGCTCGTATGATAAAAGTAGCTAATAGTGCAATTATGGGACGCTCTGTAAAAGTATCTAATTTGCATCAAGCAGTGACGCGTATTGGACTGCGCCAAATTAAAAATATTGCAACGGCTATGGCTATGGAGCAATTATTTGTATCAAACAATGAGCTAATTAAAGGCTACATGGGTAAGGCATGGCAAAAAACATTAACGGTTGCTAGCCATTCAATAACACTCATGGAGTTTTACTTAAAAAACAATAAACACACTTCATTAAACCGTGATTCAATTACATTAGCTGCGCTTGTTTATAATATTGGTGTATTACCAATTTTAACTGAAGCTGAGCGCCACCCAGAAGTATTTGCAAATCCAAGCTTTTTAGCTCACGCAATTCAAAAGTTGAGTGGAAAAATTGGCTCATCCATCATGCAAGCTTGGGAGTTTCCTAAAGAGTTTGTAGATGTGGCTCTAAGCTGGGCAGATCCAAGTTACAAACCTGATAAGGTTAGTTACGTAGACTTTATAAGAGTAGGGGCTATTTTAGAGGGGACGTTACAAGTTTCTGATAAATCGGCAGCGCTGCAAACATATATAGATAAAGGTGTAATACCATCTATGCAATTATTCACAAGTGATGAATACAACGATATGCTAACTGATGTGAAAAACATGTTTAGCTAAACATGTTTTATTACACAAACAGAAAGGGTTAACTTGCGTTAACCCTTTTTGCTTTTATTGAATGGCGTCTAATACTATCCCATCGGTTCTACGAGTGGGGTATAGCGATTCAACTACAAAGCTTGGTATAAACCCTTTAGCTGATGACACCACTACTTTAGATTTAGCACCAATAATACGAGCATTAACAATAACGCCACGATTAGTGTACGTAAGTGTGCCAGTTAAGGTGTATTCAATATGTGGATAGCCTTTAATGTCTTTACCATTTCGGCTAAACGAAAAATCACCCAAGGGCGTCACGTGCACTGTACCTGTATGTTTGTAATCAACAACTGACAAACCAAACTCTTGTAATTCAGTAATAAAGCTTTCAGCTAAATGATTACCAAAAATATTAGTGGTTTGCAGGTTATCGTCTAAATTTACAAACGAAGTGATAGCGATAGGCGTACTACTATTTATGTAATTCATATTTTCAATCAGCTTCATTGCTAATTGCTCTGTATAATTACTTAGTAACTTACTGCTGTTAATTGGGCGGTAATTATTTTCAGGAAACTGCCAGTTACTAACGCGAGGCTGGTTATATTCAGCATAGCGATTGTGAGCGTTATTATAGCCAATATTGTTTTGTGGTGCATGTCCATTATAAATGGGATGAGTAGAACACGCTGAAAGTGAAAGTGTAAAAAGTGTCGATAAAGTAAGAGATATCTTTTTTGATAACATGTTTTCTTCCTGAAACATAAGGGGATTTTATAAATACCCCTCCTTATCGACACACTTTTTGATTACTTTAATTAAATTTAATAATTAATTTGTTTATTTTTGATTATGGTGCTTTTGTAACCTCTTCTTTTTTATAGCGAAGCTTACCTGCTACCCATGTTTGTAGCACGTTCGTCTTGTATATCTCGTCAACAGGCACTTTAAAGTAGTCTTTATCAATTAAAATAAAGTCGGCCCATTTTCCTTTTTCTAAACTACCCACCTTAAATTCTTGATGAGCTGCATAAGCGCCTCCGAGAGTAAATGCACGTAATGCATCTTCGCGGCTTAGTACTTCATTTGGACGCCAGCCATTTTCAGGCAGCTTGTTATGATCCATGCGTGTGATAGCTGAATACAAACCATCAAATGGATTTGCAAGCTCTACAGGGTAATCAGATCCTGCTGCAACAACAGACCCTTGCTTTAAAAATGTTTGCCAAGCGTAGGCACCGCTTAATTGTTTTTCAGTTAAACGCTGCTCTGCCATATGCATATCAGAAGTGGCATGCACCGGCTGCATTGAAGGAATTATTTTTAACGCTTTAAAACGAGGGATATCCTCAGGCGTTACAATTTGTGCGTGCTCGATACGATTGCGCAGTAATATACCGCCGGTTTTTTTAAATACATTTTGATAGGCATCGAGTACTACTTTATTTGCTTTATCGCCAATTGCGTGGGTGTTTGCGCTAAAGCCGCTTTTAAAGCTTTGTGTAAAGAGCGCCTCGAGTTTTTCTTGTGTTTCAAGCATTAAACCATAGTGGCCAGATCTGTCTGCATATTCTTCAATCAGAGCGGCGCCGCGAGAGCCCAGTGCGCCATCGGCGTAAACTTTAACACTGCGAATTTCCATAAAATCATTTTTGTCGTGGTATCGGCCTGCTTTTAACATTGTGCCTAAATCAGGACTTGCACCACTTAACATTGCGACAATACGTAGCGGTAAATTACCAAGGTCGCCGCGCTCTTTGTAAACTTCCCATGTGGTTTTATCAATGCCAGCATCGTGAGTAGAAGTAATGCCTAAACTTAATAAATGCTTACCTGCTGCATCTAGTGAGTCACTTATATCTTGCCTTGAGGGGGCTGGCATATGCTGGGTAATTAACGATTCTGCTTTATCTACAAAAATACCTGTAGGATTACCAAATTCGTCTTTAATTATTTCACCTCCATCAGGCGCTTTTGTTTGAGCAGTAATACCAGTAAGTTCGAGCACTTTTGAATTAACCCAAATGGCATGGCCATCAACCCGCGAAAGTACCACTGGTCGATCGTTTACTACTTTGTCTAGATCTTTAGCTGTAGGGAAGCGTGTATCAGCCCAAAGTTCTTGGTTCCAACCACGTCCTATAATCCAGCCTTGTTTTTTATCGGCAAATATTTTTAGTTTATTTGTTACTTCATCAACTGATTTTGCACCGCGTACATCAAGTTGCGATAAGTTATCTCCTAGGCCAATAACGTGCCCATGGGCATCAATTAAGCCAGGTAATAAGGTATTACCGTGTGCATCAATTAGTTTAGCGTCTGGGTAACTATCTTTAAGTGTATCGCTACCTAGCTTTACTACTTTGCCATTTTTAATAACGAGGGTAGTGAATTGCTGTACTTCACCTTGGTATAAAGGGGTATAACCATTCGCGTTATAAATTACTTTTGTCTGTGCGATAGCATAGCTAGAGCCAGCAAATAAGCTGGCTAGTATGAGCGGTTTGAGTACTTTTCTGAGATACATAGTTACTTAATTTTTATTGTTAATTTACTTACATTAACAAACTTAATTTTATAATACCAATGAATTGATAGAGCCTGATTCTAAGGTTTTTCTCTATATTAACTGTTTACAAAATAGGTAATTGATGTGATTATTTAGTATGTAAAACAATCAATAAAGCATAAGGAAACGCTATGAAAGCCCTCTATTTATTACTCCCATTAACTTCATTACTTGCGGCATGTGGATCGACACCTACTGCAGATAAAAGTGTAGAAAAGCTAAACCATACTGATGTATCAAATGCTGAAATACGCAATTATATAGATTTATCAAGTGTTGAGCTGCGCGATAGGGTGAAAGACTATTGGAGTATTTTTACAAAAGTTGAATCACGATACCCAGTAGAGGCAGCAAAAAAAGGCTTAGCGGGCTGTGTAGAGTTAATGACTATTATTAATTCTGAGGGTAAGGCGCAGGGGTATAAAGTAATTTCCTCATATCCTAAAGGGTTATTTGATGAAGCCGCAGCGAGATCTTTAAGTGCATGGGCTTGGCTACCTACTGCCGTAAATGTAGCTAAACAACCTGTTCTTACGCATATCAGAATTGATTTCATGATTGATTCAATACCTGTAGGTAAAAAATATCTAAAAAATTGTCCGGCTGGTGAAACATTTTTAGTAACAGGGGAAATAAAAAAAATCTCCTACTGATGAAACATTTCAAGTAACGAGAAAAATTACAAGGTTTGAAAAAAAGTACTTATTTACCTCACTCTAAAGTTACTTTAAGTGTGTGTAACGTTTTAGATCGAACCTTTATAAAATCTGATGAGTATGAGTATGAGTATGAGTATGAGTATGAGTTTAATACGAATATTACAAATAACTAAATAAGCATCAAGAATAAGGAAATACTATGAAAGCTCTCTATTTATTACTCCCGTTGAGCATATTGCTAACAGCATGTAGCTCAACATCTGATAAACAAGCAAACGAAGAGATGCCGAGTTTTATTGATTTATCAAGTCCCGAACTTCGAAGTAAAACTGGTGAGTATTGGAATATTGCTAAAAGGGTCGAACCACGATACCCGTTGGAAGCCGCAAAAAAAAGCATTTCAGGTTGTGTTGAGTTAGCAATGGTAATTAATTCACAAGGTGAAGCCCAAGGGTATAAGGTTATCTCGTCTTACCCTGAGGGCGTGTTTGATAATAATGCGGCAGCTGCTGTGGGTTTATGGCGCTGGAAAGCGACAGCTGAAAATACGAGTAAGCAACCTATTTTAACTTATCTTAAAATGGATTTTATGTTAAGCCCAAAACCTACCGATGCAAAATATTTGGCGCATTGTTCTAAAAATAAAGCCTGAACGTAATTAATATAAATATAATAAGCTAGGTGTTTTGCCTAGCTTTAGTATTATTTGCTAGCGTATAAGCTGTATTCACTTAGCGTTAGCTTACCGTCTTTGTCTTGATCGTAGCTTGAAAACCGAGACCAAAGAGCGGGATCTACTGCTGTTTCTGCGCGTGTTAAAAAACCATCCTGGTTTCTATCAAGTTTTTCAAATTGCTCTGCAACATTGTTGCTTGCAGCAAAGCCTAATGTGCTAAAAATACTAAACGCAAAAAGCGTTATATAGCTTGTTTTTTTCATGAAAAATACTCAGTAGAGGTTATTAGTAAGGTAATTTTTAAATTCGATTAACGAAATTTGGTTATCTTGATTTTTATCCCATTTTACAAATGTGTTTAAAAGTTGTGGTTGGGGATCAAGTTCGTCATGTGTCAGATAGCCACTTTTGTCATTATCAAGGTGATCAAAGCGTTGCTTTACATCAAGTGCAGCGGCATCAAAACTTAATAGCATTAAAATGCTTATAACTAGAGAAAGTATCTTCATGGCGTTCCTTCCAAAAGATGTATTAAAATTTTGTGGCTGAAATAAGAGGAAAAAGCACTTGCCGTAATTTAACTCCCAACATTAAATCCTTTTACACACTCCCTCAGGGATTATGGCAAATGCTTTTAATTCCAGTCTACCTATAACAAGCTTAAGTAAAGCTTAATCAGTAATTACTCATTAGGGTCTGTTGATCTTTGCGGATTAAAATTTGTTCAAACTAGGGGCTATTTAATCGCGGCGCGAGATTTGTAACCTAGTGGGCTAAGTAAAAACCGAGCAACAAAGAGTAAGTAGCCCCTAGGAAGAACCCTTTGGGCAGCGCCTGTTTGGCATTAATGCTACGTTATCGCCCATTTATGGGGAATAACCACACTGCATAGGCTCTGCCTTGCCTAAATACCAAACAGACTGCTGCAAATTTAACCTTGAAAGATCAACAGGCCCTAAGGTTTAAAGCCTTCAAATTCTTTTTTTGAGATTTTTTCATCACCGTCTTCATCTAAGTCGGCAAACTGTCTCATTACTTCCTTGTCTTCCTTTGCTTCTACAATTGATATTTGCCCGTCCATGTCTTTATCTAAGTGGGCAAAACGCACGTTTGTTGGCGATGCAATTACGGTGGCACTAATTGCTAAAAACATTAATGAAAAAGCGGCTATAAGTTGTTTCATAATCACGTTCCTTATTAAATGAGTTTATTGAATAAATTTTTTGAATTCATCTAGCGACAATTGCCCATCTTGATTGGTATCAATTTGAGAAAAATTCTCGTGTAAAACAGCATCTTCACCTGCTTCGGCTTCACTTAATGTGCCGTTACTGTCTTTATCAAGCTCGTTAAAAGTCGCGTGAACGTCCATTGCGTGTGCATTAGCGCCTAAAAAGCCTAAAGCCAGTAATGATGAAATTACTAAAATGCGTTTGTTCATAATTATTTCCTTATTGATTAAAGTTATTACTCCTATTACAAAAATCGCGCCAATAATAATTGTTGTTATTTTTCAAGTGGTTATTGTTTTCACTTCAAGGGCGTGAGAAATTTTTACGGGGTTTATTGTAATTTTTGTGTGCCTTTTGCAACATTATTTGGTGATGTTGATGAGAGGTATTTAAAATCAGTAACTTACGTTGTCTCTGTTTGGCGACACGCTATTTTGTTAGTGTTAGTTGTTAATCGTATTAAATATAATTGCTGGTTCAGCTAGTGTATAAGGTAAGCACTTAATAATAGAGCGCTTAACTTAAAAGGACGAAACGCAATGCCAGCAACCATAGCTAAAAAATACCAAGCAATGCTTAACTGGCGGCCTAATTTAATTGGGCAATTTGCAATGAGTATGCTGCTTTCGTTACTCCCCCTTTCTATAGTGGTAATTGTGTTTTTAAATGCCCTTAATAAGCAGTTAGCGGTTACTCAAAGTATTGTAAGTAACAACTACCAAGTTACGAAATCGTTTAATACTTTAAAGCAAGAACTCAACAGCCTTGAGCGTGCCACTAGGCAAAACTGGGTGTTAAAAAGTGAATCACTCGATAAACTAATTATTGATAAATGGCAGTCATCCCTGCAAAGTATCGATGAGCTTAAATTTGTAAACACGAATAAAGATTATACTCACCAATGGCAGCGCTTATATACCACTTTACAAACCGCGCATGCGGAGCTTGTTGAGCAAAAACAACAACAAGCTGAGTTGTTTGTGCCAGTGAGCGATTTAATTGCTGAACTTACTTTATGGCTACGTGATAAAAACGAAGCGCAAATTACCAATAACCAAAATGAGCTGACAAGCTTACAAGCCTCATTTATAAACTGGCTGGTGGCACTTATTCCACTTACTTTAATTGTAGGTGGTGGTTTTTTATGGCGCATAAGTGGGCGACTAAAAGGGTTAACTACGGTTATTGATAAGCTAGGGCAGGGGCATTGGCAGCAAAAAATATCAGTTAAGGGGTCAGCTGAGCTAGTTGAGTTAGGAGAAAAACTTCATTGGGTGCAAGAGCAACTACATATGCTTGAGCAGCAAAAAGATACTTTTTTACGCCATGTAACACACGAGCTTAAAACGCCGCTTGCTTCAATGGTCGAAGGCACTGATTTACTAACTGATGAAATAGTAGGCCCAATTACAGGTGAGCAAAAAGCAGTGCTTGAGCTCATTAGCCAATCTATGGTGCGCCTTCGTACAATGATTGACAGCTTACTGAGTTATAATGCGATTCGTACCAGTAAAGACAGCCTAAGCGAAGTTGAATTTAGCCTTCTTATTAATAAAATTAATAGTCATTTTGAGCATCGTTTAAGTGCGCGTGAGCAGGCTCTAAAATGGCAAAATAACTTACCGAATAAACCACTTGCTTTACCTAGTGAGCTTATTGAGATGATTTTAATTCAGCTTATTTCAAATGGCTTAAAATTTTCAGAAGATAAGCAAATCGTTACTATTAATTTAGCACTTGAGCAAAATCAACTTTGCATTGCTGTACTTGATAAAGGGTGCGGTATTAAAGAGCAAGAAAAAACCCAAATTTTCAGCGCGTTTTATCAAGGTAAACACAGTAAAAATGTTACGCTGCAAGGCAGTGGGCTGGGCTTAACTATTGTAAAAGAATCTGTTGAACAGTTAAGAGGAACACTTACTGTTGAGCATAACGAGCCACATGGTTGCCGGTTTTCAATTAAAATTCCCATAACAAAAAATCTAGGAGTTAATTAACATGCGCTTGCGTTTAATCGCTATTTTAAGTGTGCTCAGTAGCAGCATGGTTATATCAGGTTGTGAAATTAATAATGGGCAAGAAGAGCGTGTGTCAATTACACCTGCACCTGTGGTCGATACTAAAATAAAAAACGACAAAAACAGTAAACCTAGTCCAAAACCCAGACCAAAAATTGAACCTAGTTATCCTCCAGCAGATCAAGTTATTGCATGGCACGCTAATCAGTGTGGTGGATTTAAATTAGTGCCTAAAAAAGATATTTTTACAGGCGAGAACGACCTTAAACGCTTTTTTAAATTTATGTGTTTAAATATAAATGATGATCCAAATACAGTAATGACCAAGTTACTAAAACTCGATTTAGCTTACTTTTGGCCAGACGACATTAAGCAATATTTATGGCTTCAAAAACAGCAAGTGACGATGCAAATAAACGCTAAAAAAGAGCAGCAAGCACTTAACAATAAAATGCAAGAAACCCTCTCATCGTTAGCAACTATTGAGCAACAGCTTTTACTACGAGAAGAAACTAAGGAGCAGTAACTATGGCAGCAACTAAAGTGCAAGGTGCAAAAGTATTACTCGTTGACGACGACGCTAGCTTATTAAAACTGCTCGCTATTCGCATTGAATCAAAAGGGTACGAAGTAACGACCTGTGAAAGTGGCTTAATTGCACTACAAATACTTAAAAGCCAAGTGTTTGACGCTGTAATAACCGACTTGCGTATGGATGAAATGGATGGCATGGCACTGCATCGCCAGTTGCAAAGCCGTTACCCTGCGTTGCCTGTCATTATGATGACAGCGCACGGCTCTATTCCTGATGCGGTAGAAGCGACCAAACAAGGCATTTTTGCATTTATAACTAAACCCGTAGATAAAGATGAGTTATTCGACAGCCTTGCTAAAGCGATAGAAATTCACGGTGTTAACGCTGATGAAGCCGCGCCAAAAAGCAATATAGTTACGCGTAGTGGCACAATGCTTCACTTGCTCGAGCAAGTAAAACTACTTGGGCCAACACAAGTTAATGTACTCATTTCGGGGGCTAGTGGTACAGGTAAAGAGCTACTTGCACAGGCTATTCATCAACATAGCCACGTAAGCGACGGACCTTTTGTTGCAATTAACTGTGGGGCTGTACCAGGGGAGCTTTTAGAGTCCGAATTATTTGGCCATAAAAAAGGCTCTTTTACGGGCGCAATTAAAGATCACCAAGGGTTGTTTCAACAAGCTGAGGGCGGCACGTTATTTTTAGATGAAATAGGCGACATGCCACTTAACCTACAAGTTAAGTTACTGCGCGTATTACAAGAAAAAACGATTCGCCCCGTAGGCTTTCAAGAAGAAATAGCAATTGATGTACGCATTGTATCGGCAACACATAAAAATTTACCCGAAGCTATTTTAAACCAACAATTTAGAGAAGATTTATACTATCGCTTAAATGTCGTTAATTTAAAATTACCGCCACTGTGTGAGCGCCGCGAAGATATAAGCTTATTAGCGCAGTACTTTAGCGCAAGCATTGCCAAACGTATGAATCAAAATGAAAAGCACTTTGCCAGCGATGCCATGCATGCGCTTGTGCGTTACGATTGGCCGGGTAATATTCGTCAATTACAAAACGTAGTAGAGCAAGTGGTCGCATTAACACCAAGCGAAGTGATCTCAGAACATTTAGTGCTGACTGCACTTAACAGTAATGAAAAAAATGTAGAGCCGTTATCACTTAACGACGCTAAAAAAGAATTTGAACGCGACTACGTAATCAATACTTTAAAAATGGCAGGTGGCAATGTAGCAGAAGGGGCTAAGCTTGCTAAACGTAATCGCTCAGATTTTTATAAGTTGATTAAAAAGCATAATATTGATGTTGATAATTTAGGTTAAGGAAAAGCATGCAGTTATTTATGGTGTATTTAGGTGGTCGAATTCAAGGCTGCCACATTGAAATGCACGATATTCGCTTTGTAGTAGGGGAGAATATTGAGCAAACCTACTCAAAGTTAAAAAGCCAATGGGTGGGCGATAAAAGCAGTGTTCATATGGATAGCTTTATGGCAATAAACCACATTGATGGATTTAAAGTAGAAGTGGTTGATAGCTACGTTGAACAAAATAAACAACTTTATTTTGTAAACTTAGGGGCTTATAGAAGTGACTCTATGGCTGAGCAACACGACTTTGCACTGTATGTAGCAAGCAGTAGCCATGAAGCCAAGCAACGCGCTAAAAACGATTTACTTGCAGGCCTTAGCCATATTCATAAAGACGATTTGCACGACGTAGACGATTGCTTTGCGATTGATTTACTCGACAGCCAATTAAATATTAAGCTGACTCCAAGCGGGCAAGCTCAAACAATAAAGCCAGACTGGTTTGGCTACCACGTACTTTAAATCAGCCAAAAAGCAGGATTAAGAGTCCTGCTCGTTTTGTTCATCCTTTTCGCTTTTAGCCGCCATTTTAAATGCCACAATAACCAATCCAAACATAGCAAACGGCAAAGCCGCCAACATGTATTCAACCATATTACTGTCTTGAAAATTTGCTTGTAGCAAAAAGTGACCCGCCACACACATTAAAATAACGACTAATAAAATGGGCAGTAACATAAGTTCTTTTTTTGATGAATGATTTTTCATTAAATACGTGGCTATAGCTAAAAATAATGCGCCATTGTAATGAGCTTACATAAGCTTGGCAAACATCACAGAACTTATTAATTAATGATATGATTAGTGTCAAATAATTAAGCTGATGTTATGGGAATAAAGTGAAAAGTAACTTAAAGCAAGTTTACCTCGTTGGTGGTGCAGTGCGCGACAAGCTGCTAAATATAAAATCAAAAGATAACGACTATGTAGTTATAGGCGAGACGCCACAGACTATGGAGTCGCTCGGTTTTGTACCAATCGGTAGCGACTTTCCGGTTTACTTACACCCAAAAACAAAAGAAGAATATGCCCTGGGGCGTACAGAGCGCAAAAGCGGCAAAGGTTATACTGGCTTTGTGGTTGATGCCAGCCCAACCGTTACGCTAGAAGAGGATTTAGCAAGGCGTGATTTAACCATAAATTCAATGGCGCTTGATGAGCACGGTAATATTATAGACCCGTTTAATGGCCAAGCTGACTTACAAAGTAAAACTCTGCGCCACACCACTGAGGCATTTGTAGAAGACCCTGTTCGAGTACTGCGTATTGCCCGTTTTTTAGCGCGCTATGGCAGTGATTGGCGTATTCACCCAAGTACGTATGCATTAATGCGTGAGCTTAAAAATAAAGGTGAGTTAAATCATTTAGTATCTGAGCGGGTATGGCTCGAGACCGAAAAAGCCCTTGGCGAAAAGCACCCCGAACTTTATTTTGAAGCACTGCAGGGCTTAGGGATATTTCCTGAGCTTGAGCGCATGGTTAATGTACCGCAACCAGCAAACCATCACCCCGAAGGTGATGTATTTGTACATACTATGTTGGTACTTAGGCGCGCAGCTGATTTAAACTTTAACTTAGAAACTCGTTTTGCAGCCCTGACTCATGACTTTGGTAAAGCACTTAGTTTTAAAAAGCATGGAAATTTACGGGGGCATGAACGCGAAGGTGTAGCGGTAGTTGAAAAGTTTTGTGAGCGTTTAAAAGTGCCTAACCGTTTTCGCGACATTGGTGTACTCACCAGTGATAACCACACGCTTTGCCATACGGTCGATCAACTAAGGCCGCAAACCGTTCACAAGCTAATAGTGACTAACTTAAATGCGTTGGTGCATCCGAATCGTTTTACAGCGTTTACCCAAGCGTGCCAATGTGATGCACAAGGGCGTGGTGAAACGCTGGTTGATAAGCCATACCCGCAAGCAGTTAAACTGCGAGCAATTCATACTGAACTACAAAAAATGGATAAAAAGCAGATAGTGCAAAATGCACTTAAAAATGGCAAAAAAGGCCCTGAAATAGGCGAAGAAGTAAAACTAGCAGAAATAAACTGCATTAAAGCATTTTTAGAACATGAGAAGTCCCAAGCGTAATAAAATTAGACTAAGTAGTGCGATACGCCTTGGTTTTTAGTTGTGTCGTGCTTTCTTAGTTCTTTGTAGTTAGTACTTTTTGGTTTTACATTTTCAGACTCAGGTTTTTTAGAGGGCCTGTATAAGTCAAAAATAAAGTCTAGTTCTTCACGCTCTAGTGATGGTTTCATGAGTATTCCTTCAATTTAATACTTTAATACGATGTAGAGTATGGTCATTCGACTGAATAAAAAGTGAATAGTTACATTTGAAATAGCACTAAATTGTAATCGGCAGTTTTGAAGGGGTAAGCGGCGCGTTAAACCGCTCTATTAGCTATTTTAGTTATGTAAAGGCAAGCTCACAGTAAATACCACACCATCGCCTTGTTCGTTATTTTGCGCTGTTACACTGCCTTTATGGTAATCGCACACCAGCCTTACTATATAAAGCCCTAATCCCAAATGTGGCTGTTGCTGCATTTGCTGGCTACGTACCGACACCATAGAGTCAAAAATATGCTCAGTTAATCCTTCGGGTAAAGTGGGGCCTGCGTTACTCACTGTTAATGTTGCTTTATTTTCGCTCTGCTTAAGGCTTACATTAATCGCCGTATTGGCTTCACTGAACTCCAGCGCGTTATTAATAAGCTTATCAAGTAGCTGAGCTATAAACTCGGGTGCACCTTGCATAGGTAATTTGTTTTGGCATACATCAAGCGCAAATAATTGGTTTGGATAAGTAAGCTGATAGCCTTGCATACAGCCATTTATTACTTTTTGTAAATCAAAAGGCTCAGGCTCGTTACTTTGAATACTTTGCTCGAGGCGAGTGGCTTCGCTCATGGTAGTTATTATTTTACCTAAGCGTTCAACGCCTTCACTGGCGCGATCGAGGTATTTTTGGCTCAGCTCGTTTTGCGGCAAGCTTTGTAAGTTTTCGAGGGACGAGCGCACTACGGCAACAGGCGTGCGCAGCTCGTGTGATAATCGCGACGACATATTTTCTAAGTAATCGGTATAGCCACCAAGTCTACTAACAATGTTTGAAAAACTACGCGACAGATCGCCAATTTCATCGTTAGCATCACTGTAATTAATACTGCCGGTAACACGCCCTTGTGCATCAATTGCTTGCTCAGCTGTATCGCGCAGTCGCCTAATACGGCTCGATATACGCGAGGCAAAAAAGAATAGCGTGACAGTACCAATTAGCATCACGGCTAAAATAACGTTGAATAGTTTTTCGAGCGATTTATTACGCAGCGTACGTACGCCGTTTGTGGTTTCCTCTGCTATTACCGCGCCAATTACTTGATCTTGAATCCAAATAGGGTAAGCGGCCGATAGAATAACGGCTTTACTGTCGGGTGTTAATCGCCAAGACGATGCTGGTTGTCCTTTTAATGCTTTCGCTAAGTGCGTGCCTTGCATAGAAGCTACATCGTGCAGGGTATCTAAAAATTCGTTTTCTGGGCGCGTTAATATTTTATAGTAAATTGGGTGCAAGTAATTTTGCTCAAAGCGCTGCCACCACGTCTCAGGAGCCTGGTTAGCAAGTCCATCAGCCCAAACGCCATCTGCATTTTGAATAGTTCCTGTTTGTGCCAATACCCGATGATGATTATCGACCACCCAAATGCGGCTGCCACTGTGGCCCATGCCTTTTAAAATACGGCTGATTTCTGGAGAAGGGACTAATACCGAGCCTAAATCGTTCGGGTTATTTAAGTTTGAGGTCGACATTATTTTTGGTTCTAACAATGCCTCTTTGCTATCAATGTCAACAATGGCAAAGCCAAGTTTGTTGCCCAGCATGCTTATAGGAAAGCGCAGTTCTACATTATAGCCAGTGTCAGTACTTTCAAAATACCCCTGAATTTTTGTAAAAGGTATTTTGGTTTTAGCATCAAACGCATTAACCCAACCGTTTTGGCGCGGGGCAATAATGTAGGTATTAAATTGGCCGTCAGGCGTTTTTAGGCCAATTTTTAAATAATCGTTATTGGTAATGCTTAAGCTATTTTTAGCGCGATAAATAAGCGTGTCGTCAGTTACTTTAAATAGCGCATATAAGTAATTATCAAATTTTCCCACCATGTGATCAAACGACAAGTCGCTGGCTTTATGAGTACTGTTTGTTTTTTGTAAGTAGCGTTTATCGTAATGCCAAAATAGTGGTTGGTAGCTGTCCCAATCGGTGAGTTTACCGTCTAATTGAATAGGATTTTTAAGATTATAAGCGTATAAATCGCGCCCTTTTACTACTTGGTCTAAAAAGTTGGTTTGTTCGTCAAATAATGCGGGGCGTTCGTGCAATGCAGTCGCAAGTGCGCGAGTGGTGCCTACTAGGGTTTTTTCTTGGCCTTGGCGTAAAAACTTTTCCATTTCCCATACGTACTCGTAGCCAAGCCACGGTAGCAAAAACAAAAAACATGAAAGTAATATAAATTTACTGCGCAGGCCAAATCGTAGCATTAGTGTTGTTCCCACCTGTAGCCCATGCCATACACGGTATCTATACAATCAAAGGCGTCATCGAGTGCTACAAACTTTTTACGAATACGTTTTACGTGCGAGGTAATTGTGCTGTCGTCTACGTAAATTTTTGCATCGCTCATTAATTCGTTACGGCTTTTAACATGGCCGGGTCGCTGGGCGAGTGAATGCAGCATCCAAAATTCGGTTACGGTTAAATCAACGAGTTGTTGCTGCCAAAATACCTGCATACGTTGCGTGTCGAGCGTTAACTGTCCGCGTGTTATGAGTGCGTTTGCATCAGCGGGTTGTTCAAGTGCTTCCATTCGGCGAAATAGTGCACCAATACGTGCAGCCAAGTGAGCCAAGCTTATGTCTTTTGTTAGGTAGTCGTCGGCGCCCATGCGCAGGCCGCATACGGTATCTATTTCGCTATCGCGGGCGGTTAAAAAAATAATAGGCAGTGTTTTAGAAAGCGAACGCAATGTTTGGCACAGTAAAAACCCCCCATCTATTTCATGGCCTAGGCCAATATCAACAATGGCTAAATCGGGTAGGGCATTTTTAAATTCAGCTTCTGCGCTGACGCGATCTGCAAAGCCACTCACTTGGTAGCCCTGTGCGCTCAGCATTTCTATGTAGTTTTCGCGGATTGCGGGTTCATCTTCAACGATGGCTATTTTTTTCATTCTAATCATTATCCGATTGCCTCTGTTGTGCACTATAACGAAGTTTTTAAGCTAAGTACGCTTAAAAAGGCAATTGCCATTTTTTTGCCACAATTGCTCAGCAGTTTGCCATTTTTGCTCCCCTTTGTTGCCACTTGAACTTGTTTTAATAGAGCCATCAAAACAAAACATCACAAATTAAAAAGTAAGTTTAAGGATCACATCATGAAGAAGACATTAATCGCGTTAACACTCGTTGCTAGTTTTTGTACTCCAGCAATTGCCTCAACATCTAACACGCCATCAAAAGAAGCCCATAAAGAAACGGCTATTGGTTTAGGTGCAGGCGCTATTATTGGCGGCGTAGTAGGCGGGCCAATTGGTGCGTTTATTGGGGCATTTTCCGGTGGCTTAATAGGCGATTCAAAAGTAGCTGATAACAAAATTTCAGAGCAAGAGCGTGCCATTACGGTAATGAAAGAAAAAACCAACGATTACCAACACGTGCTTAACCACAACAATATGTTAGAGCAACAGTTAGAGGTACTTGCCAATCAAAATGAGCAGTTAACTCAAGTTCAAATTAATAACTTATTGGCGATGACGGTGCAATTTAAAACAGGTTCTAGTGTTATTGCCCCGCATTTTTCACTGCAGTTAGACCAACTTGTTACCTTGTTAAACAACCAACCACAACTCGCACTTGATTTAAGTGGCTTTGCCGATCAGCGCGGCGACGAGCAAGCCAACCTTTTACTTTCTAAAGCGCGTGTAAATGCGGTGCAAAGCTATTTAATAAAACACGGTGTGAGCCACAAACGCTTAAGTACGCAAGCATTTGGTGAACAGCAAGCATTAGCTAACAGCAACACGGTGGAAGATAACTTTTTTGATAGACGCGTAACGCTTACCACTCGCTCAATGAACCCAGCAAATGGCCAAACGGCGAGTAACTAAAACTATTTAAAACAAAGCGTTCGATGGAGTGATTTTATGTTGAGTAAACCAACCAAAATGCTTACTAAAGTAAGCATTTTTATATTCATAGCGATTGTGCTGTTAGTGAGCTTTAAAAGCCATGCGCAATCACCCAAGTTAGAGCTTTTTGATAGCAATGGTGCGCCAGCAGGCCCAGCAATAATATTAAAAAGCGACGCCAATATGACCTTAACTGGCCTAATTAATCATGTTGTAGTTACGCAAACCTATCAAAACGAAAACCCGTTTGCAGTTAACGCGCGCTACGTTTTTCCATTGCCAGATGAAAGCGCCGTGCACGCCATGACGATGCGTATAGGTGAGCGAGTCATTAAAGGCCAAATTGATAAAAAAGTGGAAGCCGAAAAAAAATACGAGGAGGCTAAAAAAGCAGGTAAGCAAGCTGCCCTAGTACGCCAGCAACGCGCCAATATGTTTATTACTAATGTGGCAAATATTGGTCCTGGTGAGCAAGTAGTAATTGAGCTTGAGTATCAAGAAATAATTGACTACAGCAGCGGTACATTTGCTATTAGATTTCCGACTACCATTACACCGCGTTATCACGCGATTAGTGGTGAGGTTGAGGTTAATACTCAACACCAAACGCACGTTACCCCATTGCCAACTGGGTGGTTAAGCCCTGTTTACAGCATTCAAAACATCACTCAAAATAGTACTCAAACTGATAACGTACCAAGTAGTAAATTTAGCTTAAACATTGATATAGATGTAGGCTTAGAACTGGTGGATATCAATTCTAAATTTCATAATGTTGATGTACAAAACACAGCATTTGGGCAATATAAAATAGCGTTAAATGAAGCAAATGCAGTTAATCGCGACTTTGTACTTGAGTTTAAACCGCTGCAAAAAGAGCAAGCTCAAGCCGCATTTTTTACTCAGCAGTTTGAAAATGGTGACCGATATGGGCTTGCTATGCTAATGCCACCGGGGGATCACTTTACACAAACTCAGCGATTACCTCGCGAAATGGTATTTGTAGTTGATACGTCTGGCTCTATGCACGGGCAATCTATGGAGCAAGCTAAAAAAGCGTTGTTTTATGCGCTGTCATTACTTGATAGCGACGACAGTTTTAACATTATTGGTTTTGATAACATAGTGACTCCAATGAGCGATAAACCACTTATAGCCAGCGACTTTAATTTACGCCGTGCAGAGCGATTTATTTATAGCCTCGAAGCCGATGGCGGCACTGAAATACAAGGTGCCCTTAATGCCGTACTTGATGGCAGCGAGTTTGATGGTTTTGTACGCCAAGTTGTATTTTTAACTGATGGTAGCGTAAGTAATGAAGACGCATTGTTCAAAAATATTCAAAGTAAATTAGGTGATAGCCGCTTATTTACAGTGGGTATTGGCAGCGCACCTAACAGCTTTTTTATGCGCCGAGCGGCAGATATAGGCAAAGGCTCATTTACGTTTATAGGCAGCACAAGTGAGGTGCAACCTAAAATGCAGCAGTTGTTTGATAAACTTGCACATCCTGCGATTACTAATTTGGCGCTAAGCGATGAAAGCGGTAACAGCTTAGATTTTTGGCCATCACCACTACCTGATTTATATTTTGGCGAGCCTATTATGGTCGCTATAAAACTTAATAATGCTAAAAGTGTGGTACTTGCTGGGCAAACAGCACAAGGGCCTTTAAGTATTAAATTAAGTACACAAAATAGCTCAAGCGCTCAAGGTATAGCAAAACTGTGGGCGCGCCAAAAAATCAAGTCATTACTTTTATACAACGAGCAAAATACAGTTAAAGATGAAGTACAGGAGCTTGCACTTACTCATCAATTACTTAGCCCGTTTACTGCTTTTATAGCGATTGAACAAACTCACATAAAAGAAGTGGCAAAGCAAACGGCGCAAGCTACTAATGCAGTACCACAAGGTATGGCAAAGCGTTTACCACAAACAGATGGGCAAAGTAGGCTGCACATATTATTAGGCTGTATTTTATTATTGGGATTTGGCGCTCTTAAAATAAATCGAGGGCTTAAATTAAGCAGGGCACGTAAATGAAAAAGTGGCTAAGCGCGGGCTTACTAATCGCTGGGCTTGGATTATTTGGTCACGGTGCATATATGCAGGCAAAAGCGTGGCTTGCTCAAGTATTAATTGAACAAGCATGGCAAGAGGCGCTTAAATCACCCAGCACTAAAGTAAAACCGTGGTATTACGCCGACAGCTACGTGACTGCAAAGCTTGATTGGCCAAGCCATAATAAAACATTAAGTGTATTGGCTGGAGCGAGTGGTCGTAATTTAGCGTTTGCGCCAAGCCAATTTTTACCTGCAGGAGAGCTTGGCGGAAAAGAGTTTGGAAACGAAAAAGGCGCGCTAATAGCAGGGCATAACGACACCCACTTTGCATTTTTACAAAACGCAAAAGTGGGAGAGGCGTTTACTTTACAACTGCAAAGTGGGGTGATTCAAAATTATAAGGTAACGGGGATTGAGGTTATTCATCAATCCCAAAACTCATTTTTACAAACACCTGGGCTGTATTTGCTTACCTGTTACCCTTTTGATTCGCTTGCCTCGGGTACTGATTTAAGATTGCTTGTATCTGCGCAAATGTCTTCGCCTGATTCACTAAGCGGTATATCAACCACAAGTTCTTGATGGCGCTGGCTTACCATTACACCAATAAATACCACAAATATGCTCAGCCATTGCCAAACGTTGAGCACTTCGCCCAAAATAATAGCTGACAAAATAAGTGTAAAAATAGGAATTAAATTAGAGTACGCTGCAGCGGTTAATACCGATACTTTGCTAATAGCGTAGTTGTACATGCCGTAGCCGCCAAGGGTTACACACGAACCTAAATACAAAATGCTCATGAGCGCAGTTAAGTCGTGTTGGTTTTCGCTTGGTAGGTCGATAAAAAATAAAAATGGCGCAAAAAACAAGCTGCCGCTAATACCTTGCAACGCAATTAAAGTCAGGGGCGAGTAGCGAGTAGCGATTAGCTAAATGTTTAATACTTACGGTATAAAATGCAGCGCACACCATAGCCATAAGCTCTAAAAAGTTACCCAACAACGGATTAGGTGCCTGCTCAGAACTTGGTGAAAGAAGCGTAAGTAAAATACTGCCGCCAATACACAGCGTAAAACCAACAACAATGGCTTTGCTTATGTATTCTTTAAGTAATAAAAAGGCAAGTAGCGCAATAATTATAGGCAAGCACGACACAATAACACCGGCCTGCGAAACTGATGTGTATTCCATTGCATGGCCTTCAAATAAAAAGTACAAGCAAGGCTCAGCAAGCGACATACCCACTAAATACTTCCAGTCACCTTTTAAATACTCAAACCGAATAACATAGCGCCATAAACAAAGCGATAAAACTAACGTGGTGAGCATGCGTAAAAATATTACCAATGCAGGGTCGTAAATAGCAATGGCGTATTTGAGCGCTATAAAAGAGCTGCCCCATAAAAAGGTGGCAATAATTAAGCATAAACTGGCAGGCATAGAGAGTAATTTACATAATTTAATAAAATCAGATCCTAGCATGAAAATTTTTAACTTGTTCAAAAATACCGAGCTGGTATAAATTAATTCATCTTTAATTAATCAGTAGTAAAAAGCATATGCAAAGGGAACAGGTAATAGTTGTAAAGCTTGGTACAAGCGTTCTTACTGGTGGCACCGATAAGCTAGACAAAGCACATATGGTTGAATTAGTACGCCAATGCTGCGAGCTTAAAAAGCAGGGGCATCAGGTTATTTTAGTATCGAGCGGCGCGGTAGCTGCTGGGCGCGAACAACTATTAAAACCCTGTGGCAGAAGCTTAATTGATAAACAAATGCTTGCTGCAATTGGACAAGGTCAACTTATTCATATTTGGCAGAGCTTGTTTGCTTTATATGGGGTAAATGTAGGGCAAATGCTGCTTACTCGCGCTGATGTAGACGACAGAGAGCGCTACCTTAATGCCCGCGATACACTCAATGCGTTATTAAATTACGACGTTGTGCCCATCATTAACGAAAATGACGCAGTCGCTACCAGCGAAATAAAAGTAGGCGACAACGATAACTTGTCGGCACTTGTCGCTATTTTGGCTAATGCTAATAAGTTACTGTTGCTAACCGATCAAGAAGGGTTATTTACCAGCGATCCGCGCACCAATGCCAATGCAACCCTTATTGGCGAAGTTACACATATAAACGATGAGCTGCGCCAACTTGCTGGTGGCAGTGGTACAAGTTTAGGCACCGGCGGCATGGCAACTAAATTACAAGCCGCCGACATTGCAAGGCGCGCAGGTGTTGAAGTTATTATTGCTAAAGGCGCAGGTAAAAACGTTATTTTAAAATGTATGAGTGACGAGTTACCAGGCACACGCTTTTTAAAACTCACCGCCCCAAAAGATGGGCGTAAAAAATGGTTACTAGCTGGGCCTAAAAGTACCGGCCAAATTGTTATAGATGCAGGTGCTATTGGCGCCCTTCAAAATAAAGGCGCTAGCTTACTCGCTAAAGGCGTTACTAATGCATTTGGACGTTTTGAACGCGGTGATTTAATTGATTTAATAGATAATAAAAATCAAGTGATTGCACGGGGCTTAACGCGCTTTAGCAGTACCGAGGTGAATAAAATAAAGGGTGCGCATTCTAGTCAAATAGGTAAGTTACTTGATTACGATAGCGGCGCAGAAGTATTGCACCGAGACGACTTAGTATTACTTTGATAATTATCATTTATATAGGCTTACTCTGAAGTCTGATTGAACTGTAATTAACGAACTGACTATTGATAATAGTATTGAGCTTTTTTGATTGTAAATTTGTGCTAAAATCTGGCTCCTTAAATTGTTGTAAATAGAGTGCTAAGCATGAAATTAGTTCGTTGGTTACTAGGTTCTATAATTTTATTTTTTAATTTTGTATTTACTCCTCGCAGTAAAAAGCGTGCAAGCGATGTGCAAGCGCAGCTTGATCAGCAAACCTCACAATTTAAACTGTATCAATTTAAAGCATGCCCGTTTTGTGTAAAAGTACGTCGCGCTATTAAGCGCGAAGGCTTAAACATAGAAACGCGTGATGCAAAAGACAATGAGCAATATCGTCAAGAGCTACTAGAGCAAGGTGGCAAAGTTAAAGTGCCTTGCCTGCGCATAGAGCAAAACGGCCAAGTAGAATGGCTGTACGAATCAAACGATATTATTGCTTACTTAAACAAAGTAGCTGCATAAACCACTTTTATTATCTCACTTATCTAAAGAGACATTATCATGACAATCCGTACTCGTGTTGCCCCGTCGCCAACAGGTGACCCGCATCTTGGCACTGCTTACATCGCCTTATTTAATTACTGTTTTGCTAAACAACAAGGTGGTGAATTTGTACTTCGTATAGAAGATACAGACCAAGTACGTAGCACACCAGAGTCAGAACTTGCGATTATGGATAGCCTACGCTGGTTAGGGCTTGAGTGGGATCATGGTCCTGATGTGGGTGGCGAGTTTGGTCCTTACCGTCAATCTGAGCGTAGCGATTTATATAAAAAATACGCGCATCAGTTAGTTGACGATGGTAAAGCGTTTTACTGCTTTGCAACAAGCGAAGAGCTTGATCAAATGCGTGAAGAGCAAATGGCAGAAGGCCTACGCCCTAAATATGATGGTCGTGGTTTAAAGCATACCGATGAAGAAATTAAAGCTAACTTAGCTGAAGGCAAACCTTACGTTATACGTATGAAAATCCCAAGCGAAGGCACATTTAAGTTTAACGACTACCTACGTGATGAAATTGAGATCCCGTGGGAAAACGTAGACATGCAAGTGCTTTTAAAAGCAGATGGTTTCCCGACGTACTTTTTAGCGAACGTAGTTGATGACCACCATATGGAAATTAGCCATATTTTCCGTGGCGAAGAGTGGATTAACTCAGCGCCTAAGCTATTAAAGCTTTATGAAGATTTTGGTTGGGAAGCGCCAGTACTTGGTCACTTACCATTATTGCGTAACCCAGATAAATCAAAGCTGTCTAAGCGTAAAAACCCAACGTCTATTAATTACTATAAAGAAATGGGTTACCTGCCAGAAGCCGTGCTTAACTATTTAGGCCGTATGGGTTGGTCAATGCCTGATGAGCGTGAAAAGTTCACACTTAATGAGATGATTGAAAACTTCGACATGAAGCGTGTATCGCTTGGTGGCCCAGTATTCGACGTTGATAAATTAAGCTGGTTAAACGGCATGTGGATCCGTGAAAACCTAACCGACGAGCAGTTAATTCAGCGCTTTGTTGATTGGAAGTTTAATGGCGAAATGCTCGCTAAAATATTACCCGAAGTTAAAACACGTATTAATACGCTGTCGGATATGGTTGAGCTTGCAGGGCACTTTGTAGGGGGTATTCCAACTTACGATCCTGCGCTATTAACAGCCGGCAAAGCAGACGAAAACGTGATTCGCCAAGCGCTACAATTTTTTGTATGGCAGCTTGAAGGTTTACGTAGCTTTGAAAAGCCCGCTATTTTTGCAATTGCAAAAGAAGTGGCTACATTCCACGAGCTAAAAATTAAAGACTTTTTAGAGCCAATATTTGTCGCCATTACAGGCAAAAAATCAAGTACGTCAGTGCTTGATGCAATGGAAATATTAGGGTCTGACTTATCACGTGCTCGTTTACGTGTAGCACTTGCCCATTTAGGTATTTCTAAAAAGCAGGCTAAAAATATAGAGCGTGCGTACCGCGAATACCCAAGTGCATAATTGCTAAACAATGTACTTTTAAAAGCCGAGCTTTATTAAGCTCGGCTTTTTTGTTTCAGGCTGTTTAGCTATATGACATCGTATTTTGATATTGTTTAGCCTAAGCATTCACTATTTACTAAATGCTACAATGCGGCATATAAACTCATAGGAGGCAGTATGATTGCAACCGTTAAAAACAAAGCTATTTTTAGCAGTAATACATTTTCGATAAACCTTGTTACTTACCCAACTAATCACAGCGTAATGAACCATATTGACCCTGTGCAGCAAGGGCGCTATTACAAGCTCAACTTTGTATTAGAAAAACCTAAAGCGGGTGGGGTATTTAAATGCTCAAAATGCATTATAAATTTATTTAATCGCGTGTATTTGTTTAGACCCGATAAGTACGAACACAGCGTATCTAAAATCGAGTCTGGAAAGCGTGTACTACTGAGCTTTGCGCTTAATATATAATTTGCACTTTTACTTATTAATAGTCGTAGGCCTGTCCGGTGCATAAAACAGATAGGTCGCAATACGATACAGAGGTTTCACTACAAGAGTTAATAGTAAAAGCATTCCCGCCTCTGCGCATGGCATCAGCTTTAAGTAAATCAATCGCGTTTGATTTAGAGCGGTTATAGCTTACATTATTGTTACCTCTACCGTCGCCATCACAGCTTTCGCCTTCTATTCGCCCTAAAAGTGTTGCACCACTTTCGTGTGCTTCTTGGTCGCTATAAAACTGCTGTAAATCTCTTTTATTAACGTAGGTGCCAATTTCTTGAGATAAAACGTCGTTGTCTATATCTGTATGATAAGTAATGCCTGAACAACCCGTTATTGTGGCGAGCACTGTTATTGCCATTATTAAACTTCGCATATTTATTAGTCCCTTAATTTATTTAATACCAATTTGCTTATATATGGGGGCTATTTAACGTTAAGAAAATCACGCTAAAACTAGGCGAAAATTTTTGTATCTAGTTGTTCTAAATAAAAAATTTTTAACGAAGTTATAGTGAAATTTAATTCGTTAAATTGTTCAAAGATTTATGCAAGTTGGTATAAGGTAATAAATTACTAACAAAATCAAATGCGGGCAATGTTTACTACTAAATAAATTGTTAGCATTTGTAAATGTATTTAGATTTTACTGAGCATAGGGTAAGTAAACAAAAAGAAGTGGCAAACATTAACCAACCAATGGCATAAAATAGCCCACTCTAAGCGCTGCGTTTTATAAAAAACATAGCCATACCCCAAGCCTGCAATAAACGAGACCAGCACATAGTTAGTCCCTCCAGCAAAATGTGCCAAAGCAAACACACTAGCAGCAATTACTGGGGCCAGTATTGCTAAGCGAGTTGATGTAATTATTTTGCTAAGCTTAGTTTGCAGTAAACCTCGAAATAAAGCCTCCTCAGCTACACAGGTAAATAAAAGATTGATAGCAATAAAGGTTAACCAAAAGTCAGGAACCTTAGGATTAAAGCTCACAAGCCCAAGTGTTAAAGCAGCTATAAGCGCAGTAAAAACGGTAGTAATAATTATTAAAACAGGTTGTTTAGCATCGAGCAAAATAGATTTATTAGAGTCTGCTTTCAAAGGCTTTTTACTTGAATCTAAGTTTGAATAAAAGTAAGCACAAAGAAATAACCCAGCCATCGCTTTATCAAAATTAGCATAAAGGGTAAAAGCAATCGCATCGCTTGTAATACGCTCGTTTATAACAATAGGGAGGTTATTAAAACCAGGCACCCAATGAAGTGCTAATGCCAATGAGGTAATTATAAAAATAGTACTTAAAGTAGCACGTATTATTGCCCGCTTTGTATGCAGCGCACAGTAGTATAAAACAACGTAAAGCCCGGTAAACAGCAGAGCATATAAATTTATATAACTTTGAAAATACGCACTTATAACACTTAAAGCTATTAAGTAATGCCAAAGGGGTTGTCGCATTATTGATATTTTGCAGTACGGAAAAACACATATAACGGATAGCGCTAATAAATAAAAGGTCATTGTTTTTTATTGCTTTGTTTTATTTAGCAACTAATCTAACAGATTCGACCTCTCAATATTTTTTTTCTGGTAGTATAGATAGGTTATAAGCAGTTTAAGCAGTGAAAAAACTATGTTAAGTCCTTATTTTCAGCAACATGCTGATTACGTTTCTATCTCTCGTGAGCAAGGTTGTCGTTTCGCAAAATGTGTTGCCGATGACTACAATCCACTTCATGACAAAGATGCTAAAAAGTTTTGCGCGCCAGGAGACTTACTTTTTTCTTTAGTGTTAGATCGCTATGGCATAAGTGAGCGAATGGAATTTACCTTTGCCGGAATGGTTGACGAAAACACCAAACTTAATTTTCCTGAGGAAGCCGATGAGTTTGATGTAACCAATGGCGAAAAAGTTATTTTAAAGGTAAAGCGCAAAGGTAAAACCAGCCAATGCCCAACACTTACAAACAGCCTAATAAAAAATTATGTTGAGTTTTCTGGTACTACTTTCCCGCATGTAATTATTCCATTAATGGGTAAGCAAGAGGTAATGATAAACCCTGCGCGCCCGATGGTGATTTACGAATCAATGATTATCAACCTTGATAATCTTGATATTAAAGCACCAGAACTTGAGTTTGCAGAGCCTAGTTTTGAGTACGCCGGTAAGCGCGGAAAAATTACACTACGTTTTAACCTGTTAGAAAACGGCGTTAAAGTAGGTAGTGGTGAAAAGCATATGGTAGTTTCGGGTATACGCGAATACTGCCAAGCAACAGTTGACGATTTAATAGCGTTTTACAACGAGCGTAAAGCGACACTAAAGCCAGCTTAAAGCTACAGTAAATTAGAAAAGGCGCTAAATACAGCTGTTATTTAGCGCCTTTTTTATTGCTTTTTTTATTGTTTTAGCGCTAAAGCGAAAGTGAGTAACCACGATTAAATACTTTTCTGGACTGGTTAATTTACGCAGTACAGTAATATGCGTACAATAGCGCTCTTTGTTATTTTAAAGCTAAGCCTATGTCTGCCACTACGTTCTCATCACTTAATCTCGACCCGTTATTATTAACAGCGATTGAGCAAAATAATTACACTCAACCTACCGCAATTCAGATTAAAACCATTCCGCCTATTTTAGCGGGAAGTGATGTAATGGGCAGCGCACAAACAGGCACAGGTAAAACCGCCGCTTTTGTTTTACCTTTATTACATAAGCTTTTAAATACCCCTAAAAAAGATGAGCAAGGCCTTGCTCGTGTAGTCATTTTAACGCCAACCCGTGAGCTGGCTCAGCAAGTATTTGCAAGCTTTGAAAAATACGCACAAGGCACTAATATCAATGGTGCTTTAGCCTATGGTGGCGCAAGTATTGGCCCTCAAATAAAAGCACTTAAAACAGCGCAAGTTATAGTGGCAACACCAGGGCGTTTGCTTGATCATATAGTTAAAGGCAGTGTGATACTTTCAAGCGTAGATTCGCTTGTATTTGACGAAGCCGACCGCATGCTTGATATGGGCTTTATTGATGAAATAAGACGCATATTGCGCCATATTCCAGGCGATCGCCAAACTTTACTATTTTCAGCTACGTTTGATGACAGCGTGTTTGAACTCAGTAAAAAGTTACTTAAAAACCCAGAACTAATTGAAGTTGATAAACGTAACTCAGCCGCGGTTGAAGTAGAGCAAGTTATTTACGCTGTAGATGAGGATCGTAAGCGCGAACTTGTATCGCACATGATTGGTATGAAAAACTGGCGCCAAGTGCTTATTTTTACTCGCACAAAACAAATGGCTGATCAGCTTGCTAAAGAAATGTGTAAAGACGGTTTAAAAACCGAATCAATCCATGGTGACAAATCGCAAGGCGCACGCGACCGTGCATTGCAAAACTTTAAAGAAGGTATTACACGCGTACTTGTTGCAACCGATGTAGCTGCGCGTGGTTTAGATATTTCTACACTTAGATACGTAATTAACTTTGAACTACCGTACATTGCCGAGGATTACGTGCACCGTATTGGCCGTACAGGTCGTGCTGGCGAACAAGGACTTGCTATGTCGCTGGTAAGTCTTGATGAGCAATGGCTGCTAGAAGAAATTGAAGTACTACTCGATACGCGTTTAACGCCGCAGTGGTTAGGAGGTTACGAGCCAGATCCTAATAAAAAGCCAAAAGATAATCGTAAAAATACTAACAAGTCGCGAAAAGATCGCGATAAAAAACGCATCACTGGCAAAAGAGAGCCAAGTAGACGTCGTAAATAATAGCTTTTACTTTGCTTTTTTGCCTATACTGGAGCTACTAAATAGCCGAGGTAAAGTTAATGTTTGAAACTGATAAATGGGCATTCTCTGGTATTGATGGCCAAATATCTTTGCATAAATGGCAAAAAACAATCGACCTTATAACGGGGCTTTTTTCGGCCCCGTCGGGTTATATAGTTCAGGCAACAAGCAAAGGCTATCGCGTTGTTATTAGAAGTAACGAAGGCGGCTCTAGCTTTGAGACCAATCCTATACTTCCTCCTCAAACACCTCTGTTTTGTCGGTACGTTGCTGAAACTAAAAATATTTTATATGTTAATGATGCAAGCAATAACGATGCATGGAACACCCTACCAGAAGTCGTTGAAGATGGTGTTGAATCCTACCTCGGTTTACCTATTCATTGGCCTGAAGGCGAAGTATTTGGCACGCTATGCTTAAAAGATACTCAGAAAACAAGCTATACCGATGAATACTTTGAACTCATAGAACAACTACGCGATTTAATTGAAGACGACTTAGCGCTTGTGTATAGCTATGAGCAAATGCGTGAAATAGCCATGCTAGACTCATTAACAAATATTTATAATCGCCGAGCACTTAACTTATTAGCCCAGCAAAAACTTAACTTAGCGCTACGTTTAGGCTTTGACGTGTGTTGTTTGTTTATTGATATAAACGACTTTAAAAAATTAAACGACACTTGCGGACATGAAGTGGGCGACAAAGCATTAATTATATTGGCAGATACGTTAAAAACTCATTTAAGAGATGCGGATATAATAGGGCGTTTAGGTGGCGATGAGTTTGTTGCAGTAATGCAAGTAAGCGATAAAAGTAAAATTAACTACATCATGGATAAAATATCTTCTGAGTACTCAAAAGCCTTACTCAAAGAGGAGGTTTGCGATTTATCGCTTAGTATTGGTTATAGTTTTACTAATAAACAAAAGCAGCCCTTTGAAGCGCTATTAAATGATGCAGACCACGCAATGTATAAAAATAAACAAGCGTATAAGCTCGCTAAAAAAGCACAATAATAAAAGCATTTTACTTAATCTTTGCCCATAAAAAAGCAAGCCATTAGGCTTGCCAAGAAGGGTGTTAATTTGTTTAAGCTATTAGCTTCTCAGCTAGATTTAATTCCATTGTAGCCTTTAGTAAACGATATAAGTTAATTGACGCGTCAATTTCTTCTTTGCGGTTTGTTAAGCTTTCAATATTTAATCCCAGCGGCACATCTAAATGCGCACAGCTTTTAATTATTAAGTCGAGGTTTTCGCGGCAAATACGCACTGATTCGCTTAATGTATTGTCTGCATCAAGCATGCGCCATTTTGTAGCTTCTGGCACTGAAATACCCAACCACTTCATAAAGTCTAAGGTTTTTTCGCCGCCGCACGGGGTAAACGTTAATATAATACGTTGTGGTGTAATACCTTGTGCTTTACATGTACGCGCGTAACTAGTGATTAACTCTATAGTCGCTTGTGCGTCGTAAACAGCTTGCGATATAAAAAACTGACAACCTTGTGCCGTTTTTTCTATTAATCGTTCATGCTCATTTCGTTTGCTTGAATGGCGCTCAGCAATAGTAACGCCACCTAAAAAGAAATCATCTGATTGTTCAGCCAATGCTTTATATGCATCTGGCAGGCTTAACTTTATATCGCCTACCGATGACGGGCTACCTACTAAAACTACATTTTGTAAATCGTAGTCGTTTTTAGTTTCACTTAACCAATCTTTAAATTCGCCCACGCCACGCTGCGCCACACTTTTATAAGTAATTACATCTTGTGCAGATAAATTACGAATTAAATGGCTGTATTCACGCGGATCAACAGTTTGTTTAAACGCAAATGGACGATCTTGATTTGTACGGCTGCTTTCGTCTTGAATGTCGTAAATTATTACACCGTCGTATTCAATTTCGTGTAAGCGACCCAATAGCTTTTCTGCAATGATTTTTAATTGCGCTTTATCGGTGCCAATTTTAGGCGGCGTAGTACCAATAAGATAAACACCTTGTTTGGTGTCCTCTATTTTCTCTTTTAATGATAAAGCCATAATCCTCATTCCAGCCAAGTGCGTGTTGATGGATTTAATATAGCAGCCATTTAGACGTCTAGATAGATTTATTTAATGAAAGTTTTTCAACTAACATGATGTTTATTCATAGTGCATGTTCCCATTACTTATAATTGACACAGTTGTTTACATAATAAATTCCTTTGGGACTCTTATATTTATTGGCTTTGGGGCATAATCGAGGGTGAGTTAGTGTTAAATCTAACAATAAATTTGCTCAATTTAAAAAGGGACAACAATGAAATTTAAATTATTAGCAACCAGCTTAGCGGTATCGCTGGCGTTAACGGGTTGCGCCATGCAGCAAAACCAAAGCACGCAAACAACAGCACAACAAGAACAAGTAAATAAAGCTGATGATCGTGTTTTTTCACAAGATTACTTAATTGAAGAACTAGAAAACGGATTACGCGTAATGGTTGTTAAAACCGATTACCCCGATGTCGTGTCGCTGCAAATTCCGGTATCGGTTGGATCGCGTAACGAAGTTGAAGAGGGCAAAACAGGCTTTGCTCACTTTTTTGAACACATGATGTTTAAAGGCTCACAAAAATACCCTGAAGATGTATATTCAGACATATTAAAAAATTCAGGTGTTGATAACCGCGCGTATACAACAAACGATTTTACAAACTACCACTTAAACTTTTCAAAGCAGCATCTTGATAAAGTACTTGAGCTTGAAGCTGATATTTTTCAAAACTTAACCTACACCGAAGAGCAATTTAGAACCGAAGCACAAACGGTAAAAGGTGAGTACTTAAAAAACAACGCGAGCCCAGTTCGTAAATTATTAAGCGCTGTACGCGAAGAAGCATTTGATAAGCACACGTATAAACACACCACTATGGGCTTTTTTAAAGACATAGAAGCGATGCCTGATCAAATGGCGTACGGTAAAGAGTTTTTTGCTAAATTTTATAAGCCTGAGTATGTATCGCTGGTAATTGTGGGCGATGTAGAGCCAGAAGAAACAATGGCAATGGTTAAAAAGCATTGGGGCAGCTGGAAAAAAGGTAACTACGTTGCTGACATTAAGGCAGAGCCTGTGCAACAAACACCAAAATATTTGCACCAGCAAGATGAAGCGCTACCAGGGCATTGGTTGCTTGTATCGTACAAAGGCGCTGCGTGGGAGCCTGCTAAAAAAGACAGAGCAGCACTTGATTTAATCTCACAACTTTATTTTTCAAATAATTCAGATTTATATCAAGAGCTAGTGGTCGACAAACAAATTGCCAGCCAAATGTTTACCTATAACCCAGAAACTAAAGATCCGGGTTTATTACACGTATTTGTTAAGGTAGAAAACGCAGACGATTTAGCCACTGCGCGCGATGCCATTAACCGCACTTATGCAAAAGCACGTACAGAGCTTGTTGATGAGCAAAAGCTAAGTGATTTAAAATCGAATCTTAAATATAGCTTTATTAATGGCTTAGATTCATCGCAAGCGATTGCATCAACCCTTGCTAGCTACATGCATTTTGAGCGCGATCCTGAGGTTATAAACCAGTTGTATAAATCGGCTGATAACATTACCAGCGCAGATATTAAAGCCGTTGCTAATAAATACTTTACCGATAATGCACGTACCACATTAACTATGTCGGCACTTGATAAAGCCCCAGGGTTTGAGCAAGAAGTTGATTTAAATGCGCTTACTGCAAAGCTTGAACAAGCACCTGCTGCACCTGTATTTAAAGTGCTTGATAAAACCAATAGCTCGCCATTAATTGATGTTAACTTTTTATTCAATACCGGTGCGGCTGCCGACCCACAAGGCAAAAAAGGCGTTGCTGCGTTAACTGCGGCTATGCTTGCACAAGGCGGTTCGCAGGCGACAAGCTATAAAGATATTCAAAAAGCACTTTATCCGCTAGCGGGTAGCTTTGGTTATCAAATAGATAAAGAAATGCTGTCGTTCCAAGGGCGTATTCATAAAGATAATGCGGTGCAGTGGTATGCACTTGTGAGCGATCAATTACTAAACCCAGGCTTTAGAGAGGATGACTTTAAACGCCTCAAAAAAGAAATGATCGACGGCATTAAATCTGGCTTAAAAGCATCTAACGATGAAGAGCTAGGTAAAGAAGTACTATACAGTGCGCTTTACAAAAATCACCCTTATGAAAGCTACAACTACGGTGATATTTCTGATTTAGAAGCGTTGACGCTGGATGATGTTAAAGCGTTTTATAACAGCGAGCTTACGCAATCTAAACTCACGGTTGGCTTAATTGGGGCTGTGCCTGCAAAACTTAAAGCTAAAATGATGAGCGATTTTGCAACGCTACCAAAAGGTGAGCAAAGCCGTTTAAGTATTCCTGATGCGCCAGCACTTAAAGGTCATCATGCAACTATTGTAGAAAAGTCTGCGCAATCGACGGCGGTATCGTTTGGTTTTCCTATTGATACAATAAGAAGCAGCGAAGACTGGACAGCCCTTTGGCTTGTGCGCTCGTACTTTGGTGAGCACCGTAGTTCTAACAGCTTTTTGTATGAGCGCATTCGTGAAACTCGCGGCATGAACTATGGCGATTACGCATACATTGAATATTTCCCACGTGGTATGTTTCAAACGAAGCCTGATGCAAACCTAGGGCGCTCTGAGCAAATATTTCAAGTGTGGTTACGCCCACTTCGCTCTAATAACGATGCGCACTTTGCAACTCGTACAGCTTTATTTGAGTTAGATAAGCTCATTAAAAATGGTATGAGCGAAGACGATTTTGAAGCCACGCGTAACTTTTTAATTAACTTTGTGCCGCAAATGGTCGCAAGTCAAAATCGCCAATTAGGTTACGCACTTGATAGCGAATTTTACAACACAGATAGCTTTGTAAGTTACGTGACTAACAAACTTAAAACGCTAACGCTTACAGATGTAAATCGCGTTATTAAAGAAAACTTACAAACAGAGAACGTTCAATATGTGTTTATAACCGCAGACGGCGCTGATATGCAAAAACGTTTAGCATCGCAGCAAACATCGCCAATGGTTTACAACACAGAAAAACCAGCAGAGCTTGTTGCTGAGGATAAAGTGATTGCCGATTATAAATTAGCAATTCCTGCTAACAATATTGAAGTAATGAAAGTCGATAAAGTATTTCAATAATTTAAGCTGTTTTTAAACTGTTTAAAGCGTATAAAAAATGCCCCAGTGCTTTAAAACTCTGGGGCATTTTTATATTAATACTTTAAGCCAAAGCATAGGCTTGTTATTAATAAAATAAGCTCGTTACTAGTATCATAAGTTCGTTACTAATAGCATACAGCCAACACCGAGTGTAAAGCTTATTAAAGAGCTTATAGCAATAGCTACAATAAACTTTTGCGTTGATTGAGTTTTAACCGTTTCATCTACTTCTAAGTCGTCTAGTTTTATAAGCTCGCCTTGGCGCACTTCAAATACTGCGCATAAAGCCATTGTGGTTTCTTTTGATGCCGCACCTTCTTTTTCTACACGCTGAATAGTACGTAAGCTTACATCGCAGGCATCGGCAAGTTGCTGTTGCGTCCAATTAAATTGCTGCCTAAGTTCTTTTATTGTTTTAGGATTAAGTTGCATGCGTTTATTTACCTACCACTAAGTCAATTAGCGCAAAGGTTGAATACCCACCCAAGTATCCGGCAAGTACACAGGCAGAAAAAAATAGGACGGCTCTTTTCGTGTCCTTAATAAAAGGAAGTACAGTTTGTTCTTGTTGTTTTATTTGCTCATTATTTTTAAAAAAAGTACATTCAAGCTTGCCAGTGAGAATATTTTTCATGTGATATTTAACTTGGTAGTTATGTTCTTTAAACTCAAATGTATGCGTGCTTTTTCTACCAATACTACGTTTACTACTAACTAAATCGTCGTTTACGTAGATTTCTTCTTTGCCAGTAAAGTAGCTGCCAAAACAGGCTATTTGATTGTCGCCATCTTGAAAGTAAAATTTGTAACCTAATTTTTTTGTATTTAATATATCGTTTTTCATCATCGTTATCCTTGTTGAGTTGATGATGCTAATTTAGCGTTTGTTTTTGTTATTTACGCCGTCAGCTGTACGCCAGTATGTATTTTGGCATATGACAGGTGAGCTGTCATATGTTGTTAGCTTTTGATTTTTATTAATTTATTATATTTTAAGTATGTATTGGTCATTTTAGTTACTGTCGTATAACTTAATCTAAAAAATGAGTAAGTATTTAAAATATCATTTCTGGGTGCTAGTTATATCTAATAACCAGAACAAATAACTAAGGGATTAACACCTTTGTGGCTAAATCCGTTAGACTTGGGAAAAGGCTATTTTATATCAACTTAAGGCAGTGCAGTATTATGCGTCATGCAATTTGGCAAAAGCTTCGCGACGAAGCTAACGATGTAGTAAAACGTGAACCATTATTAGCAAGTCATGTGTATTCATGCATTTTGAATCATGATTGTTTGGGTTCGGCATTGAGCTTTATTGTTGCTAATAAATTAGCTGATGCGGTGGTATCTGCATTTACTATTCGTGAGTTATTTGATCAGGCATTTGTAAAATGTGACCGTATGCTGTCTTTTGTAGCAGAGGATATTAAAGCAGTAAAAGATAGAGACCCCGCAGCAGAAACGCATCTTACCGTGATGTTAAATCTAAAAGGTTTTCATGCTATTCAGGCGCACCGTTTGGCCAATTGTTTATGGCAACAAAATCGCAGAGAGTTAGCGCGTTTTATTCAAAGCCGTACATCTGAAGTGTTTGGAGTAGATATTCACCCAGCGTGTAAAGTGGGCAAAGGCATTATGTTTGACCACGCAACGGGTATTGTTATTGGTGAAACAGCGGTAATTGAAGATAACGTTTCAATACTGCAATCGGTAACGCTTGGTGGTACAGGTAATGAGCAGGGCGATCGTCACCCTAAAATTAGAGCGGGCGTGTTAATTGGTGCTGGTGCTAAAGTATTGGGTAATATCGAGGTGGGTGAGGGCGCACGTATTGGTGCAGGCTCTGTTGTGCTAAGTAATGTACCTGCGCATACGACTGCGGTTGGTGTACCTGCTAAAATTATTGGTCGACCGGATTGTCCTTGTCCGGCGCAAAGTATGAACCAAAACTTTTTAACAAATCCTGAGCCTGAAAACGAATCACACACGAGCGCAATGCTATAAGCAATTCAAAGCAATTAAAAGTAATTAAAAGTAATTAAACTAAAAGGAATTAACATGAACAAGAATAGTTTATTGGCTCTAGGGATTGGGTTTATTGCAGGTGTAGGTTTAACTTGGAGCTATTTTAATTTAGCTTCAAGTGATTCAGAGGCTACTGATTTACAGAAAAGTTATGCAAACCAGCAAAAGCCTAATGCTGAGCAAACAAAAAGTAATGAAGTAACAGCAGATGATGTTGAACCTGCCGTTACTGAGCAAGTCGCTAGTTTTGAGCAAAGTGATGATACTGCCCCAATTACGGCTGAAACTGAAGAGCTTGATGACTTACCTCTTGAGGAGCAAGTTGTGCAACTCAAGCAACAACTCGCCGAACAGAAAGCGACGCTTAAAAGCGTTTTAAAGCAAATGAGGGGGCCATCAGACTTTGAGCAAATTTTACGTGAAAAATTTGAAAAGCAAACGCGTGACGAAGAATGGGCTTATCGTACTGAAATGGCATTACAAGATTTTTTATTAACAGCTGATTTGGTAATTATGCCTGATGTTGTTAGTGCAAAATGTAAAACAACGATATGCGAATTTGAACTTGCCGCACCTGCTGACAACGATGCATTTGACAGTGCTCAATGGCGAGAGCTAAGCGACAAGTTGATGAAACAAGAGTTTTGGCAACAATTTAAAAGCACTACCTCCACATCGAGCGATAGCGAGCTTAAATTCTTGCTAAGTACCGAGCTTTAAACTGTATCAGTTTAAGTAATAGGTATGACCTGTGATTCTATAGAGCCATCAACGAGCTCTGTAATTAAAACATCGCCTATTTTAATTTGATCCACAGATTTAACTACTTTCCCTTGCTGTGTTTTAGTGATGCTATAACCGCGCGCTAAAACATTAAGCGGACTTACCGAATCTAACCTACTTGCTTGCAATGCTAAGCTATTATTAGCTTGGCGTAACTGATGCTGTATAGCTTGGTTTAGCCTAGCTTGTAATTGCGAAAGTTGATGGCTTGCTGTAGCGAGTTTTTTATCGGGTGATTGGCGCATTAAACGCGGTGTTAAATTATTAAGCGTGCGCTCTTGCTGATATAAACGGTTACGCATAGCTTGTTGCAGTGCAATGCTTAGCTCGTCCAATCGTTGTGATTTTTGATTAAGTTGGTTACGCGGATGGCACAAATTAAGGCGATGTTGTAGCTGTGTTGCTAGTGCGCGTTTGTCAGCAATATCGTGCTTAAACGCGTTAGACAAGCGATTAACTAATTGCGTTACTTTGTTATGTAACTCTTGCGTATTTGGACTTACAAGCTCAGCTGCTGCTGATGGAGTCGCTGCACGAACATCAGCAACGTAATCGCTAATGGTGGTATCTATTTCGTGGCCTACTGCACTTACTATGGGTAATTCACTTTGATAAATAGCACGGGCGAGCTGTTCATGGTTAAAACACCATAAATCTTCAAGTGATCCGCCGCCGCGTCCTAAAATAAGTACGTCTACCTCGTCACGAGCATTGGCCAACTCTATTTGATTAATTAAATGCACATGCGCTTCTTTACCTTGCACCATGGCAGGGTAAATAATGACTTCTAATTGCGGCGCACGGCGTTTAAGTATCGTTAAAATATCTTTTATAGCAGCGCCGGTCGCTGAAGTAATAACACCAATACGGTTTATATTTTGGGGTAATGGCTGTTTGTGAACAGAGCTAAATAGTCCTTCGGCGGCTAAGCGCATTTTAAGTGCATCGAATTCTTGCTTTAGCTGACCTTCGCCCGCAGGTTCCATATGCTCAACAATAAGCTGGTAATCACCGCGTGGCTCATAAAGTGATACGCGCGCTTTTACTGTTACTTGTGCGCCATTGGCAGGGCGGTAGCTTTGGTTGCGATTATTGCCTCGCCACATTGCGGCTTTAATTTGTGCTTTATCGTCCTTTAACGAAAAGTACCAATGTCCAGATGCTGGGGTAATAAAGTTAGAAATTTCGCCCGTGAGCACTAAAGATGCAAAACCTTGCTCAAGGATTGTGCGAATTTCTCTATTAAGGCGTGAAACGGTGTAAACCGCCTGCGAAGGCTTCGAAAACATAAAAAACAACCTAAAACTATTTATTGCACTACTTTATCATAAATATTTGCGAAATATTATTTACTCATGGCGACAACGCTGTTAAAATTTGGCCGCAATTCCTTATCTTAGATCCACATGTGAGAAGTTGCCAAAATGCTTAGAATCGCTAAAGAAGCTCTTACCTTTGATGACGTACTTTTAGTACCTGGTCATTCTACTGTTTTGCCACACACGGCAAATATTTCAACTCGCTTAACGCGTGGTATCAAACTTAACTTGCCGCTTATTTCAGCATCTATGGATACTGTTACAGAAGCTCGTTTAGCTATTGCCCTTGCGCAAGAAGGTGGTCTTGGTTTTATTCATAAAAACATGACTATTGAAGAACAAGCGAAAAACGTACGTAAAGTTAAAACCTACGAAGCAGGTATTGTTTCATACCCTGTAACGGTGACTGCCGATTTAACAATAGCAGACGCTATTGAGCTTTCACACGAAAAAGGTTTTTCAGGCTTTCCAGTTACCGATAGCGACAATGTACTTGTTGGTATTGTAACTAGCCGTGACATGCGTTTTGAAACGAAGCTTGAACAGCCTGTTTCTACCGTTATGACTAAAAAAGAAAAGCTTGTTACCGTTAAAGAAGGCGCAGCTCGCGAAGAAATTTTAGGCTTAATGCACGAACACCGCATTGAAAAAATTCTTGTTGTTGATGACGCTTTTAAACTTAAAGGCATGATCACAGTAAAAGATTACCAAAAAGCCCAAGACAAACCAGACGCATGTAAAGACGACCAAGGTCGTTTACGTGTAGGTGCTGCTGTAAGTGTTGGTGCAGGTACTGATGAGCGTATTGCTGCATTAGTAGAAGCGGGTATTGATGTTTTACTTATCGATACATCGCATGGTCACTCTCAAGGTGTTATTGACCGTGTTTATAAAACGCGTAAAGAATACCCAAATTTACAAATAATTGCTGGTAACGTAGCGACCGCTGAAGGTGCGGTTGCACTTGCAGACGCTGGTGCCGATGCAGTTAAAGTAGGTATAGGCCCAGGTTCTATCTGTACTACACGTATTGTTACCGGTTGTGGCGTTCCACAAATTACCGCTATTTCAGATGCTGTTGAAGGCTTAAAAGGTCGCGACATTCCTGTAATTGCTGATGGCGGCATTCGTTTTTCTGGCGATATTGTTAAGGCACTTGTTGCTGGTGCATCGTGTGTAATGGTGGGCTCACTTCTTGCTGGTACAGAAGAAGCACCAGGTGAAGTTGAATTATACCAAGGTCGTTACTACAAGTCTTACCGTGGTATGGGCTCATTAGGTGCGATGGACCAAAAAGAAGGTTCATCAGATCGTTACTTCCAAAAATCAAACGAAGCAGACAAGTTAGTACCTGAAGGTATTGAAGGTCGCGTAGCTTACAAAGGTCCAATTGCAACGATTATTCATCAGCAAGTAGGTGGCTTACGTAGTGCTATGGGCTTAACGGGTTGTGCAACAATTGAAGAGCTTAATACAAAACCACAGTTTGTACGTGTTACTTCAGCGGGTATGGGTGAATCGCACGTACACGATGTGCAAATCACTAAAGAAGCACCAAATTACCGCTTAGGTTAAGCAGCGTAATTAATTTAATATACTGGGCTTGCTTTGCAAGCCCTCTTTTTAGTCGTTTACATTAACAAATGACATTTAGCATCAGACTTTACGAGATACTCCATGAGCAAAGATATTCACGATTCACGAATTCTCATTTTAGACTTTGGTTCACAATACACGCAATTAATCGCGCGCCGTATCCGCGAAATTGGTGTTTACTGTGAGCTATGGGCATGGGATGTGACTGAAGAGCAAATCCGCGAGTTCAACCCACAAGGTATTATTCTTTCTGGTGGCCCAGAATCAACAACACTTGAAAACAGCCCGCGCGCTCCAGAGTATGTATTTAATGCAGGCGTGCCTGTACTAGGTATTTGCTACGGTATGCAAACAATGGCAGCTCAACTAGGTGGTAGTGTACACAGCTCTGATAAAAAAGAGTTTGGTTACGCACAAGTAGAAAAAGCAGGTAACTGTGCATTGTTTGATGCGATTGAAGACAGCATTACCGATGGCGGCAACGGCATACTCGACGTATGGATGAGCCATGGCGACAAAGTAATGGATATTCCAGCTGGTTTTACAACAACAGCTAAAACATCTACTTGTCCACATGCTGCAATGTCTAACGAAGAAAAACGTTTTTACGGCGTACAGTTCCACCCAGAAGTAACACACACGCATCAAGGTCAGCGTTTATTAGAGCGTTTTGCTATTGATATTTGTGGCTGTGAAAAATTGTGGACTGCTGCAAAAATTATCGATAATGCAATTGAGCGCATAAAAGAAACTGTTGGCGATGACGAAGTTATTTTAGGTCTTTCTGGCGGTGTTGATTCATCGGTTGTGGCTATGCTTATTCACCGTGCAATTGGCGAAAGGCTAACATGTGTATTTGTTGATAATGGTTTACTTCGTTTAAACGAAGGCCAGCAAGTAATGGACATGTTTGGTAATAAATTTGGCTTAAACATTGTTAAAGTTGAAGCTGAAGAGCAGTTTTTAAATGACCTTGCAGGTAAGTCTGACCCAGAAGATAAACGTAAAGCCATTGGTCATACGTTTATTAATGTATTTGATGAGCAAGCCAAAAAGCTTAAAAATGCAAAATGGTTAGCGCAAGGTACAATTTACCCAGATGTAATTGAATCAGCGGCATCTGCAACTGGTAAAGCGCATGTTATTAAATCTCACCACAATGTGGGCGGGTTACCAGATGACATGAAAATGGGCCTTGTTGAGCCATTACGTGAGTTATTTAAAGACGAAGTACGTAAAATTGGCCTAGAGCTAGGTTTACCGTACGACATGCTTTACCGTCATCCTTTCCCTGGACCAGGTTTAGGTGTGCGTGTACTTGGCGAAATCAAAAAAGAATACTGTGATTTATTACGCCGCGCTGATGCGATTTTCATCGAAGAGCTTCACAAAGCTGAGCTTTACCATAAAGTAAGCCAAGCGTTTACTGTATTCTTACCGGTTAAATCGGTAGGGGTTATGGGCGATGCACGTAAGTACGATTGGGTTGTATCACTTCGTTGTGTTGAAACAATCGACTTTATGACTGCGCGTTGGTCACATTTACCGTATGAATTTTTAGGTGTGGTTTCTAACCGTATCATTAACGAAATAGATGGTATTTCTCGTGTTGTTTACGATATTTCAGGTAAGCCACCTGCAACTATCGAATGGGAATAATTAATTTTAGTTTTAATTAACTAATCTTAAGTGATTAAAAAACGGCGAATTAGCATGCTAATTCGCCGTTTTGTTTATTTAAAAAGCAGTTGAACTAAAAGAGTGATTTTTCTCTTTACCTTTGGCGAAACTTCTCTATAATTCGTCGTCATTGCAGGGGCGTAGTTCCAATTGGTAGAACAGCGGTCTCCAAAACCGATGGTTGGGAGTTCGAATCTCTCCGCCCCTGCCATTTCTTCTTTACATCGTTTTTATTACTTCTTATATTGTTCAAATGTCTAATCTACTGAGTTGTTATGCATCCACGTTACGCAGCTATTTTTGATATAGAAAATCTTGAACTCAATCAACATTATTGTCCAAAAATAAATGATCAAGCTAATACTTTATCGCAAAGTGCGATAGCTAGTTCTTTAACGCTCAATGAGCAATTACTTGCAGACATTAAACTCAGTGCAGAGCCTATTATTATAAATAGCGTTGTACAGGGCAGTGAGATGCAATTAAACGACAATAAGCTTACATTGCCATCCCCACAGCTCAACGCCTCTGAGAAGCGTGCTTTATGGGCTTTAATGAGTGAACACCTTGATAAACTTTAAATCAGTAGATGAAACAGCAATATCTCAATTAATGGCCGTCGAAACAGCGTGTCATAGCCATCCGTGGACTTTAAATACAATGAGTTCATGCATAGGCGGGCGCTATTTTAATGTTGCCGCATTTGATGAGGCTAACATGATTGGTTTTTATATTGGTGAAAAAGCAGGGCCTGATTTTACACTTATGGATATTTGTGTAACACCAAGTCATCAGGGTAAAGGCATTGCAAGGCAGTTGTTAGCTCAGTTTATTGAATACGGTGAGCAGCAAGATGCAGAAAACCTATTTTTAGAAGTACGCGAATCAAATACGCGTGCTATTGCGCTGTACGAGAACGCAGGCTTTACTGAGATGTCAGTGCGTAAAAACTACTACCCAAGTGATAACCCTGCTAAAAATGGCTTTGAAGACGCTATTTTAATGGGTATGGCGTTAGGTTTAAACTTTTCATAATTAAAGTCGATAATTAATATTTAAAGCACAGAGCCGCTAAAACACTGTATTTGTACCGCTTTGCTAGTTTGCTTTTTAGGACTCTTTGTCGCTAATAGCTTGCTCAATAGCTACTATCAAATCATTTACTAGCTCGTCTCTTGGTACTTTATTGTTACTTTTTAAGTTCTCTTCAAGTGCTGCTGCGCTATGGTAAATTTCATCAAAGTTAAAGCATCCAGAACTTCCTTTAATACTGTGCGCTATACTTCTTAGTGCTTCCCAGTCATCAGAGTGTTGCAGAGCTTTAACGTCTTCTAAATATGTAGGTAAGTTCGCTAAATAGTTATCAGCTATTTGCTGAAACTTCTCGCTCTTTAATAAGCTATCCCATTTATTTTGATTGTCTTTTTCAAGATGTAAATAGCTTACAAGTACTTTTTCGAGTGCATCTTTATCAATGGGTTTAGCCAGTGCTTTATCACAACCCGCTTCTAGATAGGTGCCTATATCATGGTTCATTACATTGGCAGTAAGAGCAATAATAGGGCCATCGTATGCTGCATGGCGTAGCATTTTAGTCGCTTCTAAGCCGCCCATTACAGGCATTTGCATATCCATAATAATAAGCTGGTAGTCGTTTACGAGAGCCATTTCTACGGCTTGTGCGCCATTGTTAGCAATATCGGGTTCAAGGCCCCAGGTTTGCAGTAGTAATTTAATTAATAGTTGGTTATCTGGGTTGTCCTCAGCCACTAATATATTGGCGTCAAAGCTATTGGTTGCAAACGATAAGAGAGGGTCTTTTTCTGGTATTAACTGGCTGTCTTGTGTTAAAAACTCAAGCATTGGTTGATCATCTGATAACTGACATGCCACCCTAATTGTAACACGGCTACCAACACCCACTTCACTTTCAAGAGTTACATCGCCACCAAGTAACAGTGCTAAGTTTTTAGAAATACACAACCCAAGACCTGTACCACCAAAACGACGTGTGGTTGTGGCATCGGCTTGTTCAAACGGTTTAAATACTCGTTCTATTTGATGCTCAGACATACCAATACCGGTATCTTTGATTACAAACTCAAGTTTTTGACTCGCTTCTAAATAATGCACACAAATAGATACACTGCCATTTTCGGTAAATTTAACCGCGTTATTAGCAATGTTTATAAGTATTTGTTTTAAGCGGGTCACATCACTATAAATGGTGCGAGGTAACGGCAGTTGATAGTCTATATTAAGGGTTAATTGTTTTTCTTGTGCCAGCGGTTGAATAATTGATTCAATGTCGTGCACAAGCTGCACTACGTTTAACGCTGACAAATCAACAGCTAGCTTTTCGGCTTCGATTTTTGATAAATCGAGTATGTTATTTATTAGCTCTAGTAAGTGTTTTGAATTACGTAAAATAGTGCTTAGGTGTTGCTTATCGTTTGTTACTTTATCGTTGTGTAACAACTGCTCTGTAAAGCCCATAATAGCCGTGAGCGGCGTGCGTATTTCGTGGCTCATGTTAGCTAAAAAGCGGCTCTTAAGTTGATTAGCTTGCTCAGCTTGGCCAATAGCTAACTCAAGTTGGCTGTTCATAGCTTCAAGTGCTTGGGTACGGCTTTCTACTTTATCTTCAAGATGGTGTTTATATTCTTCAAGCTGTTGTTGGTAGTGCCTTATTTGATTAACCATGTGGTTAAAGTCGTTAAATAAAACACCTACTTCATCATTTGTATGAGCTGGTAAGTGCACCGATAAATCACCGTCACCCACGCGGTGGCTTGCAGCACCTAGTAACTCAATTGGGTTAAGTAATAAATTACGTACCACTACAAAAATTAATATTGGCAGGGTGATCACCGAAATAATAACAATTAAGCCTGTTATTAAACTTATGGCTTTACCTGATTGATAAAGCACTCCTTTTGGAATGGTCGATACGTAATAATATCCACCAGGCATTTGCACTGCAAAAATCATACGCTCAATTTTATCTATGCTTGAGAGCTCAATGGTCGAAAGCATGCCAATATCAGCTAAGTCGTGGATTTGGTTGAGTTCGTATTCGCTTATATATTGGCCGCGCATGTTGTAGTCAGAGCTAAATAAAATCTTACCGTCTTTGGTCAGCATTAAATTAAGTGTGTTGTTATACGGGGCTTCTAAAATGCTGGAGTTAAGTATTGAAGGCTCTACATGCATTACAATAAACCCAAGCTGTTGTGGGCGCTTTAAGTAGTAATCAACGCTATAAATTCGTTGAATAAAATATAAACTCGTAGTGCCATCATCTTTTTGAATCATAAACTGCTGTTTACTTAAATTACTTTGCAATACTTGATTAAAAAATGGATAGCTTTTTGGGGCTGTGGTTAAGTTGTTAGAATAATAAGCGTCACTTTTCCCGCTGGCAGAGACTAAATTAATACTAATTATATCCGGATAGGCTTCACTGTAGCTGGCAAATACATCCATTAGTGCGCCAAGTTTTCGCGTGTAATTTCCATTTGCGCGAACGTCATTTGCTAAAAAGTCACTGAGTACCGGAGATGTTGAAAGTAGCTTTGCAGTAGAGTGAAAAGAGTCGATGTAGTTAAATATTTTTTGCTGTTGCTGCTCAACAAAACGGCTCATTATTAAATCAGCTTGTTTTTGAGTTGAATTAGTTACATTGGTGAGCGTAAAGCCACCTAAAAATAGCAACGGTAGAATAACAAGAGGTGTTATATACCATAATAATCTAATACTTAACTTACTGGTTTTCATGACCAAACTACTTATCCTCCATGCAATCTATCAATAATATGCGTTACGACTTTATTAAACAAGCTTATAGCGGTCTTGATGGCTGAAATGTAACCATTAATTGTGTGGTATTTGGCTAAAAATAGCTGCTTATTTGTATAGTTAAGTTATTTTAATTTAATAAGTTACGTATTATTAAAATAGTATTTTAGTACTTGAATAAAATTTACAATATTTATACATATAGAAGTGATTTTTTATGCCTTATATATTTAAAAAAAGTGCTGTAACGCTTATTAAACTTAAGTTGTAAGTTTGTTTAAGTGCTTTGTTATTTCATCAATGCATATTTTTACAGAGATTGGCATGTTGCGCGTGTAGGGCGTTAATGCATAAATACTTTTACTACTAAGTGAGTAATCGGGGTTAATTACCTCAAGTGAAGGCTTTACCAAGTTTAAGTAAAAATCAGGTACCAGACCCATTCCAGCTCCTGCTTTTATGAGCGATAAACAACTATGGAACGAGTTTGCAAGGCAGCGAGCTTGGGTACTGAAGTGAAGTGCTTCCCCATGTTCATTTTTAAAAGTGTGATCTATATTTAACCCTTGCCAAGTGTTAGCGATGTAAGGTGTTTTATTTAATATTTCAGACTCTAGTTGTTTAGGGTTTTTAATTACTCCCGTTTTTATACACAGCCTGTCGGTAAAGCTACCTATGCGCTTTTGTTTTAGGGCGCTGTCTTTTGAGGGACCTACTCGAATAGCGAGATCAATATTATGATCTAAAAAATCTATATGCTGATCGGCACTTACAAGCTCTGGCGTTAATTTGGGGTATTGAGTCATTAAGTTAGCAATAACAGGGGTAATAAGCGTTTCCATTAATGCATTCGGAGCGGTTATCTTTATATTACCAGTAGGCTCTGCTTGTTGAGTTTTTACGGTATCCCATGCCGTAGTCGCGATATTATTTAATTCTTTACATTGTATGTAAAACAGCTCGCCGGTTGGCGTTAATGCTTGCCTACGCGTTGTGCGTTTTAAAAGGGTTACCCCAAGCTCTAGTTCTAACGCTTTTAAATGCTGGCTTATTACCGATTTAGAAACATTAAGTTTATCAGCTGCGGCAGATATAGAACCTGCCTCAACAATATTTGCAAACACCGACATTTGTTTAAATTTACTCATGTTTATTGTTCTGTTTTTCTAAACTGTATTTTTTATTATCTTTGTTTTTAGTATTAAAAGATATGACTAATATAAGCGTAATTTATTAACTACAGGTGATCTATGAATAGCGAATTAGTACTTCAAAAATGCAAACAAGGGATAGCGGATTGGCAGCATGCATTTAATAGCCAAGATGCAAAAGGCTGCGCGCAACAGTATTTTTCTGATTGTGAAATGCATGCACGCCCATTTGGTGTGTTTAATGGAGAGGCTGCGATAGAAAGCTTTTGGCAAGGGATCATGGATCAAGGCTTTAAAAATGTGCAATACACTGATGTAACATGGGAAAAGCTTGGTGATGATGGTTATGTTTTATCAGCTAAATGGACAATGAATCAAGCACACGGTGTTGTTCATCGCGAGCATTGGGTTGTTGCAGCCGATGGAAAAGCAAAGTTAAAAAGTGACGATTTTGAAGTGTTAGGTGAGCGCTAAGTAATTATTAATTTAGAGTCGAGTATGTGCTAACTGGTAAGTCTAATTTATCTAAGGTTTTGAAATAAAATACTTATATAAATTCCTCGGTGAAAATAAGCTTAAAAAGCAACGAATCATCGCTTAAGCAATTATAAAATGGTCTGTAATTTAATTGCTGACCATATTTCAAATATTTCTATTCATATCTCTTCATTACAAAGCTAAGATATTTTTAAGTTAGATAGCACACTTTTATACCGACTCCTGTTACAATTGCCATTATTAAAAAATTAGCTATTGGCGTTTTATTATCAGCTGTTTATAACGTTAAAATCAGCGAAAATAGTAGCTAATTACGATCAACATTACGGGTTTACTCGCAAGCGCTTATTTAAATGCATTCAACCCCGCATCAAACTAAAAGAATTTATTAATGGCAGACCAAACTATTATCAATGAAATCAGCAAGCGAAGGACTTTTGCTATCATCTCTCACCCGGATGCTGGTAAAACAACTATCACCGAAAAAGTATTGTTGTTCGGACAAGCTATTCAAAGAGCCGGTACTGTAAAAGGTCGTGGCTCTAACCAGCATGCAAAATCTGACTGGATGGAAATGGAAAAAGAGCGTGGTATATCGGTTACTACCTCGGTAATGCAATTTCCGTATAACAATGCGCTTGTTAATTTACTTGATACGCCAGGACACGAAGACTTCTCGGAAGATACTTACCGCACGCTAACAGCGGTAGATTCGTGCTTAATGGTTATTGATGCGGCAAAGGGTGTAGAAGATCGTACCCGTAAGCTCATGGAAGTTACACGCCTGCGTACAACGCCAATTGTTACATTTATGAATAAGTGTGACCGTGAAATACGCGACCCAATGGAAGTGCTGGACGAAGTTGAAACAGAGCTAAATATTGCCTGTGCGCCCATCACTTGGCCAATAGGCTGTGGTAAAGAGTTTAAAGGTGTTTACCACATTCATAATGACGAAGCTGTTTTATACAAAACAGGTCAAGGTCATAAAATTCAAGACGTTCGCACTATTAAAGGGCTTGATAACCCAGAGCTAGATATCGCTATTGGCGAAGATTTAGCTGCGCAATTACGCGATGAACTTGAGCTTGTTATTGGTGCATCAAACGAATTTGATTTAGAGCTGTTTTTAGCCGGTAAGCTTTCGCCTGTTTATTATGGTACTGCACTGGGTAACTTTGGTGTTGACCATGTTTTAGATGGTTTAACTAAATGGGCACCAACGCCATTACCACGTGAAACTGAAGACAGACTTGTTGTTGCAACTGAAGAAAACTTTACCGGCTTTGTATTTAAAATTCAGGCAAACATGGATCCAAAACACCGAGACCGTATTGCATTTATGCGTATTGTGTCGGGTAAGTACAGCCAAGGCATGAAAATGAATCACGTGCGAATTGGCAAGCAAGTAAGTATTTCTGATGCGGTAACCTTTATGGCGGGCGATCGTGAGCGCGCAGAAGATGCTTACGCTGGCGATATTATTGGTTTGCATAACCACGGTACAATTCAAATTGGTGATACATTTACTCAAGGCGAAAAACTTAAATTTAGTGGTATTCCAAACTTTGCCCCTGAGTTGTTCCGCCGTATTCGTCTTCGCGATCCGCTTAAGCAAAAGCAATTATTAAAAGGCTTAGTACAGCTTTCTGAAGAGGGTGCTGTGCAGGTATTTAGACCGCTTATAAACAACGATTTAATTGTGGGCGCAGTAGGTGTACTTCAGTTTGATGTGGTTGTAGCACGTTTAAAAGCTGAATATAACGTAGATGCTATTTACGAAGGTATAAACGTAAATACAGCACGCTGGGTAGAAAGCAGCGATGTTAAAAAGTTTGAAGAATTTAAACGTAAGTGCGAAAGCAATTTAGCACTTGATGGTGGCGATAACTTAACTTACATAGCGCCGAGCCGTGTAAACCTTAACTTATCGGTAGAGCGCTACCCAGAAGTAACGTTTAACCATACACGCGAAAACTAGAACTCATTCAAAGAATTAAAAGAAAGCCTGCTTTGGTGGGCTTATAAAGGTAAAAACATGAATATTCGTACTATTTTAATCGAAAAAGCTATTGCCGCTATGGCGGGCGCAGGCTTACCTGAAGACACAAACCCAGCAGTAACGCAAAGCACACGCCCACAGTTTGGTGATTACCAAATTAATGCAGCTATGGGCGCGGCTAAAAAAATGAAAAGCAACCCTCGTGAGCTTGCGCAAAAAATTATAGATAACCTTGATGTAAGCGATATCGCAGAAAAAACTGAAATCGCAGGCCCTGGTTTTATTAATATTCACTTAAAGCCTGAGTTTTTAGCGCAAAGCGTTAAAGCAGCTAATAGCGATGCAAAGCTTGCTGTAAACGAGCACGCTAATCCACAAAAAGTAGTGGTTGATTACTCATCACCAAACCTTGCTAAAGAAATGCACGTAGGTCACTTACGTTCAACTATTATTGGTGACTCAATTGTACGTGCGCTTGAATTTAGAGGCGACACGGTAGTACGTCAAAATCACATGGGTGATTGGGGCACGCAATTTGGTATGTTAATCGCGCATTTAGAGGATCAAATTAGCCAAGGTGTTGACTTAGATACTGTAGCACTTGCTGATTTAGAAACCTTTTACCGCGACGCTAAAAAACGTTTTGATGACGAAGAAGGCTTTGCAGATAAAGCCCGTAATTACGTTGTTAAACTACAAGGCGGCGACGCACACTGTGAAAAACTTTGGAAACTATTTATAGCCACCTCAGTTAAGCACTCTGAAGAAGTATACAAACGTTTAAATGTAACGCTTACCCAAGCCGATATTATGGCTGAAAGCGCATATAACGCTGAGCTTAAAGATATAATTAGCCTGCTTAAAGATAAAAACATTGCAGTAGAGTCGCAAGGTGCACAAGTTGTATTTTTAGATGAGCTGGCAAATAAAGATGGCGAGCCATCTGCGTTTATTGTGCAAAAATCTGGCGGTGGCTTTTTATATGCAACAACCGATTTAGCTGCATGTGATTATCGCTCAAATAAACTAGGTGCTGATCGTATCTTGATTTTTGTTGATGCGCGTCAAAACCTGCATTTTACTCAAGTAGAGCTAACAGCGCGTAAAGCAGGTTTATTACGAGACGAAACAAGTTACGAGTTTTGCCCATTTGGCACCATGATGGGCGCCGATAACAAACCATTTAAAACACGTACTGGCGGCACAGTAAAATTAGCTGACTTACTAGAAGAGTCAATTAACCGCGCAGCAACTAAATTAGCTGAACGTGAATCTGACTTAAGTGATAGCGAGCGCAGCGAAATTGCCCGTAAAGTAGGTATTGGCGCAGTTAAATACGCTGACCTTTCTAAGCACCGTACCAGCGATTACATTTTCAACTGGGACAGCATGCTAAGCTTTGAAGGCGCAACCGCTCCTTACTTACAATATGCTTATACACGTATACGTAGTATTTTCCGTAAGTCAGGCGTTGATGCAACTACGTTAAATTCAGACGTAGCAATTGTTGAACCTCAAGAAAAAGCACTTGCACTTAAGCTACTACAGCTTGAAGAAGTACTTGATTTAATGATCACCGAGGCAACACCGCACGTACTATGTGGTTACTTATATGAGCTAGCAAGTTTATACATGACATTTTATGAAGCCTGCCCAGTACTTAAAGAAGGCGTAGAGCCAAGTGTACGTGATAGCCGTTTAGTGCTGTGTAATTTGGTTTCTAAAACATTAGAAACGGGATTGGATTTACTAGGCATTGAAGTCATGGAGCAAATGTAATCACCGTCTGCTGCGTGTAGTTCGCTTTGACTGTGTTGTCGTGCTTTTTTAGCCTAAGTCACATACTAAATGTATGCTCCTTGGCATAAAAAAGCACTCCGCCTTGTCAGCACTTCTACACTTGCAGATATCTGAGTTGTGTAGTTTACGTTGGTAAAACTATTTAGCCTAAGTCACATACTAAATGTATGCTCCTTGGCATAAAAAAGCACTCCGCCTTGGTAGCACTTCTACACTTGCAGATATCTGAGTTGTGTAGTTCGCGTTGTAGGTTGGGTTGAGTGAAACCCAACGATACATCTGAGACTCGATATTTGTTGTTACTCAATACCCATTTTTTAAGCTCGCTACTCTAAGCTCTTTTCTAGGCTTTATTTAAAGGACTTGTTATGAAACTCGAAGATATCCGTCGTGAATACCTGCAAGACGCGTTAAGCGAAGATAACTTGCAAGATGATCCGTTTAAGCAATTTAAAACGTGGCTTGAGCATGCTGTAACGAGCCAGTTACCCGATCCAACAGCAATGGTTGTAGCAACTGTTGATGAAAGTGGTCAACCTTCACAGCGTATTGTGCTTTTAAAGCATTTGGATGATGACGGTTTTGTCTTTTTTACCAATACAGGCTCGCGTAAAGCCCAAGAGCTTAAAGGCAATAACAAAATTTCCTTGCACTTTCCGTGGCATCATATGGAGCGCCAGGTTATTGTGTATGGCGAGGCTAAACCATTACCGACATCAGCCGTTGCAAAGTACTTTTTATCGCGCCCTAAAGAAAGCCAATTAGCAGCGTGGGCATCAGCGCAAAGTCGGCCTATATCGTCGCGTAAAGTGTTGATGGAAACCTTTGCCAACATGAAAAACAAGTTTGCTAAAGGTGAAATTCCACTTCCTGATTTTTGGGGGGGTTATTGTGTAGTACCCACTAAAGTTGAGTTTTGGCAAGGTGGGGCGCATCGTTTGCACGACCGCTTTATGTATCAGCGCCAAGCAGATAACAGCTGGCAAATTACACGCTTAAACCCTTAATTAAAAGATGAGTAAGTAACCGTGCAATTTATTGACTCTCATTGCCATCTCGACTTTAGTGAGTTTGATTCGAATCGTGAATCACTCATAAACGAGTGTGTAGCAAAGGGAGTTAATCAGTTCGTTGTGCCTGGTATTACGCTTGCTCAATCGCATGCCCTCATTGAACTCAAAACAACCTACCCAAGTATAAAAATAGCCGCAGGGCTGCATCCTTACTTTTTAGATCAACATGAAGAATCGCACATAGAAGCGCTTTTTGAGTTCGCAACTACAAATAAGCGCCAACTGGTAGCTATTGGAGAATGCGGGCTTGATCGAAGTATTGAAAACCTTCCTAAACAAACGTATTTATTTGAGCAGCAAATAGGGCTTTCTAATGAGCTAAGCTTACCGCTTATTGTGCACCACAGGCAAAGCCATGATTTAATTTCGCAATCGTTTAAACGTTGTAAACCAAAAAATGGGGGAGTTATTCATGCCTTTTCGGGCTCACTTCAACAAGCGCAGTATTATATTAAGCAAGGTTTTAAGCTTGGTGTAGGCGGTGTTATTACGTATGAGCGGGCAGCTAAAACACGTGCTGTTATTGCTGCTATTGAGCCAGAGCACTTAGTGCTTGAAACGGATTCACCTTCAATGCCGTTAAGTGGCTATCAAGGGGAGGTTAACACGCCATTGCATATACCTAGTGTGTTTAACGCGTTATGTGATTTAAAGCCATACAGTGATAGAGATGTACTTGCAAAGCAGCTTTACGATTCTTGCTCAGATGTTTTTTGCATATAACGGTTTACTTGCCAGCGTTTTAACCCTCGGCCTAATTGCCATGTGAAAATACAGGCAATCACTAACATTAATAAAACCTGCCTACCTAAATCATGAAAATGGTTATGGCTTTTAGCTATCGCGGCGCGAGTTAAATAAGTCACTGAAACAAAGCCAATAGGGCGGTCATCGTCGCTTATTACCGGCTCCATAAAAGGCGTTTTTAATTTGCTTATCCCAGGCGTAGAGTCAGAAAGCTGACCATAAACATGGTGCGACTGCCAATTATCGCTACTGGCTAATAAAATACCCTGTTGATCGTAAATAGTCGCCGAAAGCACAAACTCATCTTTGCTTATGTCATTACAAATGGCATTGAGTTGTGGTTTGTTTTTTTCAATAAGCGGCGTTTTTACATTTAAAGCCATAAATTGAGTGAGGCTTTTTGCGGTGCTGTCTGCACTATCATAAAGTAACTGATGACTCTGAAAACTACTATTAACACCTACCCAGCTTAGTAATACAAAACAGCCAGCCGCAAGTATTAAGCGAACAAGTCGCTTTCTTTGAGATGCGGATATAGGGTTTTTAATATGGTTATTTTTCATAGTCACCGTTTATGCTGCTGACAGCATTTTGATTTGATGTTACAACTACACTAACTATAACCTTAAACCCCACCTGATGGCGAATTTAGTGTTGAGAATACCCATTTTGATATGCCAACTATCAGGAAAATAAAAACAAACACGGAGATCCCATGTCGCAAATCAACATGGCACAGCCAACTGCTGAGCAACTATTACAACGCTTAACTCTAAATACATGGTTTAGTTATAGTGGAGGTGTATTTACCCCTCTCAATCATATCCCAAACAAAGCATTGGGGTTATTTAGCATCGCGTTTGCAGGTGATTTTGAAGAAAAACATATTATTAATATTATCGACTTTTTAGCTACGCATAACCAAACAGTAACCGCCATATGCCAATACCAACCAGATTTAGGGTTAGCTCCAGCACTATGTTTTTACGCGCAAAACTGCGATCAAGCTATAAACCCGCTCGTGTTACAAGAGTTTTCAAACACGCTTGATTGCCAATTAGTGCAAGTTGCTACACCGCCTAATTTATATGAGCCTGGTTTATTGGTTATGGATATGGATTCAACTGCAATAACCATTGAGTGCATTGATGAAATAGCACGTCTTGCGGATGTATACGATGAAGTTGCTTCTGTAACCGCTCTTGCAATGGCGGGTAAACTTGATTTTAGCGAGAGTTTAAATCAGCGCGTAGCCAAGCTTGCGGGTATTGAAAAAAGTTTAATTGAAGAGCTAAAAGGTGTATTGCCTTTAATGCCTGGTATTAAAGCACTGTGCCAAATTTTAAAGCAACATAATTGGTATTTAGCAATTGCATCAGGTGGTTTTGTACCGTTTGCAGAGCGCGTTCAAGAGCTTATTAATTTAGATGAAGTACACGCTAATGTACTTGAATTTAAAGACGATAAACTAACAGGAAAAGTACTAGGTACAATTGTAGATGCACAGCAAAAAGCAATTATTTTAGAGTCTCTCCAACAAAAGCTAGAGCTTGAAAAGTCGCAAACAGTTGCTATTGGTGATGGCGCAAATGATTTAATCATGATGGCAAAAGCAGGCCTAGGTGTAGCAGTACATGGCAAGCCTAAAGTAGTTGAGCAAGCACAAGCGGCTATTTGTGAAGGATCATTATTGCAATTGTTGTATATGTTGGCTATTCCGTTAGAAAATGAGCCCGCTCTTTAAAGTTGTTTAAGTTAAACCGCTTAGCGCAAGCGGTTTAACCAAATTAGCTTACGGCGGCCCATTTGTTCAACTTGCTCTTTTTTAAGTTCTAAATGGCTTAAAGCTTCTTCAGTTATATCTACTACATCACCCACGCCTGCAACAGCCCATAATGCTTCTTCTAAATCTTTTGCTTTGTGCATTGCGTACTGGCTTACGTATTTAAGCTCATTAGATAGGTAGTCAGTATCGGGGCGACCTGTGCGCGAAATATACAAACGCATCACAAATATAAGTTGTGATGTAATGCCTTTACTAATTTGTTTATAAAAGCTGGAGTAGTCTTCACCTAGGGCGCATTGGCTAACAATAGCCTCTTCAATACTGCCTTTACGAGGGTCAAAATTAATAGCGAGTGTAAAAGCGAGTGGTGGGTCTTGGCGGCTACGATCTTTTATATTAGGTGTTATTACATTAATAATCTGCTCTTCGGTCAGAATGCTCGAAAAATCAGTTTTATTGCCTAATAGACCAAAGTTTTGCAAAATCACATGAATAGGGCTAGCGTATAAACCATAACCAATTGCACCCGTTTTAAAGTGTGCTACTTCTTTGTGTAAATACAGCGGAAATTGGCAAACGCTTTTCGTCACCATATTTCTAAGTGCGGTAGATAGGCCTTCTACTTTTGGCGCTTCTTCAGATACTTTAAGTTTGTCTTTATTCCCTTCTATTAGCTGAGTGAAAAAGGTCACGCCGGCATGGGGTAAATCAGCAATGCGATTCGCTTTTAAGTTGATAGTAGTGAATGATTTACTGATGGCCATTACTTCGTACTTTAGCTCACTAAGTTTATGCTTTTTAGTTATTTTTTGAAGCTCAGGAAATGTTAAAAGTACAATGTCGCCTTTTTTAAATGTAGCTGGTTGTTCGCACTCTAACTGCAAACCCATTACTGAAAAGTCACGTGTATAACCGTTAAATACTTCATCATTAATCGTGACACTAACCGGTGTTTTATAAAGGTAGCGCTTATGTGAGCGTAAATTTACGTATTCAAGTGGCACAATATCTAAATAAGGTGGAGTTTTGTGTTTAGCATGACCAAAATGCTTAAGCTGATTTACTAATGCTTTATCAAAAGTAAGCTGTTTATAATCTGCTTGCTCTGCTTTATTGCCAATACTAGTGAGTACAACAATATATTTAACGTCTTTTATAAGGCCTTTTACACGAGGTGAAGGCGGCTTATTTAATTTTTCTATATTTTCACCAGCACTATTTGGTAATGAAAGCGGTATAAAAGAATCATCCGGGTGGCTTGGCATTATTTGTATTTTAAAGCACTGCCAACTCTCTTTTTGACTACCAAAACCTAAAAATAAATCGCGTAAATTAGGGTTGTTACTTAGTTCTGTACGCGTTGCTGAGTAGTAATAAATTTTACCTGATGATACATGGGTAAATGTATAGAGATAATCTTCTTTAACCGCGGTTATTTGAGTTAATAATTGTGTAATACGCTGATGGTTAAGTACATTGTATAAACATGGAACTTTTCTTTCGTCGGTAAAGTAGCGCTGGATAAAAATATTATTTTCAGTAGTAAGGCTAAGGCTTGGGTAATATTGCTCATCTTTTTTGCTTAAAAATACATATAAAGACGTTACACGAGGGATGTAATATTGCTCATAGCCCTTAGATACTACAGCATCTAGTGTATTATCTAGATTTACTTTATAACGACGTTTATTACCGTGAATAAAGCTTTCTAAAAAGTCATTAAAGGGATCGTTATTTTCTATATAAGTGCGTTTTAAGCGGATGTGGTTAAATTCGCGAGAAATGTTTTCTACGGCAACAACTTCGTACTGAATGCCATTTTTTAAACCCAACTCAAAATCTTGTTCAAGACCCACTAGGCGCATTGCAATTAGCTCGCCTTTTTTTATAGAGTAACGAGTTGCTAGCTTAACCTTACAACCGCTTAAAGATATATCTGAAGTACTCGCTGCAATGTTCTTTTTATCTTTGTAATCAATAGTTACTTTTATAGAGTAATTCATTCGCTCTTCACGGCGACTCTCGTAAGAGGCAAACTTAATAACTTCAGTGCTTAAGTTACTTTCTAATTCTTGTAATTCTGATTTTTCTGCGGCTTGTTTTTGTAATACGCGGTGGTTATTTTCTGTATTCATTACGGCTTCGTAAACGGCTAGGGTGTATTCGCCATGCTGTTTTAGCGCTTTTTCAAACACTTCAATGGCTGTGTCATCCATAAAGTGCTGTTTACCGTTGTGTTCATATGGTTTTACTTGGCCTGTTACTAATCCACGAAGATCAACAAAGCGTGCCACAGGCTGAGATAAGCGCGACATTTCCATTTTCATCAAAAATTGCTCAGGTTTAGTTAACCCAGCGGTTTTTGATTTAAAAATTAGGTCAAATTTAGCATTGCCTAAATATGTTTTTAACTCATTCACGAGGTCTTCGTGTTTGAGCATTATGTCATCAGCCATTTATAAAACCATCACCGTCTAATTGAAAAAGTAGGTATACTGTTAAGTCCATTTATTAAAAATTTAATAAATGTTAAATCGCGCTATGTTATTAATATAGGTACGATTATTTTAGTTACTACCGATTAGCTCTTGTTATTATGTGTTATATGCCATTTTGTTGGCAAGTTACTTTAAACTATTTCAAAGCAAAAAGTATGCCCTAAATTATAGCTAAAAAGAAACATCATTTGTATTTAATGATTGTGGCGCTAGATTTTTATGTAGGCAAGAGTATGTTGCTAAATAAATGCTTGAAGTGGCAAAATAAGTTATTAACAGTGAATGTTTTTAAAATTAAAGAATCGTAGATAAGGTTATAAATGACTAAAGCGGCAAAAATAGAGTTTGTGTGTACCGAATGTGGCATGAACTACCCACGTTGGCAGGGTCAATGCCGCTGCGGTGCGTGGAACACATTAGCAGAATTTAAACCTTCAGCAGGGCAAAGTAAAAAAACATCAGTTCGAGCGAATGTAGGCGGGTATGCTGGCGGCGCTGGTGGTGGTTCTAAAAAAATCAATGATATTGCTACATCAGAGGCCGAAAAACAGCTAACTGAAATAGGCGAGCTCGATCGCGTGCTAAGCGGTGGTGTAACTACCGGCTCTGTTAATATAATTTCGGGTGATCCAGGTGCGGGTAAAACCACTCTATTATCTGATTTAGTAGCGAGAATGTCACAGCGTATGCCGTCACTTTACTGTACGGCCGAGGAGTCATTATCGCAGTTTAAAAATAGGGTTAACCGTTTAAAATTAAACTATAACCCTGACGAGCTTTATTTACTTTCAGAAACGAGCGTTGAAACTATTATTGAAGAGCTCGAAAAGAATAAAATTAAGTTTGCTGTCATCGACTCGATTCAAGCCGTTGTAACCGAAACGGCAAATGGTAGCCCAGGCTCGCCTTCGCAAGTAAAAAGTGCCGCTCAAGCATTAACTCAATACTGTAAGCAAAACGATGTAACTATGTTCATTATTGCTCACGTAAATAAAAATAACGAAATAGCGGGCCCGCAAACATTGGTACACATTGTAGATGCACTGTTACATATAGACACCAACGATGGGCAAATTCGTACCCTTAGGGCAAATAAAAACCGCTTTGGCGATATTGATACAGTTGGCATTTTTAAAATGTGCGAACGCGGGATGTTAAGTGTTGATAACCCGAGCGAAATATTCTTATCGGGGTCTACAACTGATTCACCAGGCTCTACAATTACCTGTATCCGTAAAGGTAACCGTAATTTATTACTTGAGATTCAATGTTTAACTACCGAAACTGAGGCTGAGTTTCCGCAGCGTGTTTGTGTTGGTTTAAACATGAATCGCATAAAAATGCTGACCGGTATATTACGCAAACACACTAAAACTAAAATATTTCACGATACTTTTTTTAATATTGTTGGCGGCCTAAGAATTGATGAAACAGAAACGTGTATTGATTTAGCATTGGTTACCGCGCTACTTAGCAGTTTAAATGAGTTTGTTGTACCGCGAACCACTTGTATTATGGGTGAGCTGAGTTTAAACGGTGACGTACGCCCAATCGACAGTGGTGTACCACGTGTTAAAGAAGCCGCTCAGCATGGTTTTACAGAAATATACATTCCATTTCGTAATTATCATAAATCAATGGAAGGGCTTGGCGCTAAAATTACGCCAGTTAAAACAGTACATGAGTTGCTTAGTTTAATTAATTAACACTTACGGGTGTTAATGTGTAATGTTACTCTTAAGAAAACTCGGTTCACACAAAGAATAGAATAAGGAAATAACATGAAAAAGTTAGTAATAGTTGCAGCAATTGTAGCTGCGGGCGTTGGTGGCGTGAGCTATGCAAATTATGTAGCTACACAAGAAGTGCGTGCAGAAGTAGATAAGCAACTTGCTCTAGTAAGCGAGCAAACTGGTGCTACATTTAAATACGCTGGTTTATCGGCAAGTGTTATTTCAAAAAGCGTAGAAATAGTAAACATGGAAGTAATAAGCCCTGAGGGTGACAATGTTGCAAATATTCAAAGCATTGAAATAACTGGTTACGAGCCAGATAAAATATCACCACATACATCGTTTGATGTAAAAAGCTTTCAGTTTGACAAAGATTTTGTTTCAAAATTACCTGCTGACACAAACGAAATGCTAGCGTCAGCAAGTTACGACTTACATTCATCACTTGATTACGATGAAGAGTCTGGCAATAGTGATGTAGTTGTTAAGCTTGATGCAAAAGACATTGTTAGTTTTAACATGGATATGGGCTTGGCTAATTCAAAAGCCTTAATGGATGCCTCATTAGCGATTAGTAAAGCGCAACAAGAAGCGGGTAACCAGCCACTTACTTACGAGCAAGAGTTACAGCAGCAAACACTTGTTATGCAAGCAATGAGTAAGTTAGAGCCACGTAATGTTAGCTTTGTTTTAAATAACCAAGGTAAGCTAAAAGATTTATTATCAAGCGAGCTTGAAAAGCAAGGTATGACGCTTGAGCAGATGGAAGTGACGCTAGAGCAACAGTTGCAACAAGCGCCTGTTACTGAAGACATAGCTGCAGCTTTAACTAGCTTTGCTAAAGGTTTAAATTCATTTAGCGTATCTGCAAAGCTACCTGAAGGCAAAACCATGATGGAAATTAATCAACAAGTTATGATGCTAGTAGGGCAACCTGAAGAGCTAGTTAAGTTTATTAATTTAGAAGTTAAAGGTGATTAAATATCAGTATTTAATCATTTAATAAAGGCGCCAATTGGCGCCTTTATTATTTGTGTTGTTATAAGCTGCTAGTGACTCTGATAGCTAAAGCAATTGGCTTTAATAATATCGGTGATTATTTGTTGGGATGGTTTTATTTTTTCCATTGCTAAAAACTCGTCAGGTTGATGCGCTTGGTTAATTGAGCCAGGGCCCATTACAATTGTTTCACAACCGAGTTGCTGGATAAAAGGAGCTTCAGTACAGTAATTTACCGCGACCGCTTTTTGACCCGCTATTTTTTCAGCCATTTTTACTAAAGCACTGTCAGTACTGCCACTAAATGCAGGAATGGGCTCGTGTAAATCAATAACACTCACAGCGTTAGAGTATTGATCATTAATTTCTTTCGTTGCATCAAGCACTAATGCTTGTAGTTCTTGTACACTTAAACCTGGTAATGGACGCATATCTATGTGCATTTCACAGCAACCACAAATTCTATTCGCGTTATCGCCGCCATGAATATTACCTAAGTTTAAAGTTGGGTAAGGGATTTCGAAGTGGTTTATTGAATACTTATGCTTTAATTGTTCTTTTAAGATCATCAATTTTGTAATCACTTTATGCATTACTTCAATGGCGTTAAGACCACGTTCGGGATCTGAGCTATGGCCAGAGCGACCAACTACTCTTATTGCTGTACTCATATGGCCTTTGTGCATAAATACTGGAGTCATATCAGTAGGTTCGCCTATTATACAGCGTGCAGGTTTTAAATTGGGGTGTTTACATATTTGTTGTGCACCTGCCATTGTTGTTTCTTCGTCAGCAGTGGCGAGTATTAAAATAGGTTGAGTTTGGTATTTTTCATCAAGTTCACTGATCGCTTGCAATACAAAGGCAAAAAAGCCTTTCATATCAATACTTCCTAATCCATACAATTTATTATCGAGTTCGGTAAGTTTAAACGGATTATGATTCCAACGACTGTCATCAAAAGGCACTGTGTCGGTATGACCAGCTAGCATTAGTCCGCCATCACCTTCTCCGCGTTTTGCTAATAAATTATAGCGCCCCTTACCTCCTTCTAATTCTATAATTTCACACGTAAAACCGAGTGTTTTGCACCAACTGGCTAGGAGTTCGATTACATTTTTATTGCTCATACACAGGTTGTCTTCAATAGCACTAATAGAAGGGGCTGCAATCAATTGTTGGTACATGGAAATAAACGAAGGTAAAGGCATAAAAAAATCCAAAATAAGTATTCAATTTAATTGCATAACAATATAAAAGTATTTATGATGAATATCAATTCACTTTTTAAGCATAAATATATTAAAGTAACGCTATGAAAATAATGCGACGATAATCAAAATTCATTAATAAAAAAGACTTAATTAGCGTCTAAGCTAGTTTAAGCGAACATTATAAGTAAGTAGTAACTAATTTTAAGATAACGAGTAACAAATGAATGTAGTGATTATTGGCGCAAGCGGTTATAGCGGCGCAGAGTTAGCAAGTTTAGTTGCTAAGCATCCAAACTTAACTTTAACAGGCTGTTATGTATCTGAGGGTAGCTTAGATAAAAATAAATTACTAAGTGATTTATACCCAGAGCACCTTGGCTTACTAGACTGCCCTTTACTTCCTCTTAGCGTATCAGCTTTTGATGACATTCAAAGTGATGCTGATTACGTATGCTTATGTACCGATCACAAAGTAAGTGTTGATTTAGCACCGCAATTTTTAGCTATGGGTAAGAAGGTATTTGATTTATCAGGTGGCTATCGCCTAGCAAGCAATGACGACTACGTTACTTACTATGGTTTTGAACATCAACATCCAGAGCTTTTAAATGAAGCCGCTTACGGTCTAGCTGAGTGGAACCATGATGCTATAGCTAATGCAAAGCTAATTGCTGTTGCAGGCTGTTACCCAACTGCTGCGCTTAATGCACTTAAACCACTTAAACAAGCCGGCTTATTGAGCAGCGAAAGTATTATTATTAATGCAGTATCGGGTGTTACGGGTGCTGGGCGTAAAGCGAGTGTAGGTACTCACTTTTGTGAAGTATCGCTTACCCCTTATGGTTTGTTTAACCATCGCCACGGTCCTGAAATTGAACAACACCTTGGCCACAAAGTTTTATTTACACCGCATTTAGGTAATTTCCCGCGTGGTATTTTAGAAACTATTTATGTACAGCTTAAGCCAGGCGTTACCAAGGAAAACGTTACAGCGGCTTATCAAGTACTTGCTAACGAGCCATTAATTCGTTTGCTAGGCGATAAAATACCGTCAATTAAAGGTGTAGCTAAGCAGCCATTTGTTGATATTGGTTGGCAACAACAAGGCACACAGTTAATTGTAATGTCTGCTATTGATAACTTATTAAAAGGCGCAGCTGGGCAGGCTTTGCAGTGTATTAATATTTCTATGAATTTAGAGCACACTACCGGCTTAAAAGGAGCGTTTTAAATGAGTAAAAAAACGTGGGTTATTAAACTCGGTGGTGCAGTACTTAATACAGAAAATGCTGCAAAAGCATTGTTTGATGTATTAAATGAGCAAAAAAATGATGAGTTTGTCATCGTTCATGGCGGTGGTTCTTTAGTGGATACATGGCTAAAGCAAGCGGGTTTTGCCAGCGCTAAACATCAAGGTTTACGTATTAGCCCTGCAGAGCAAATGCCTTATATAGTGGGTGCGCTTGCAGGTTGCGCTAATAAACAATTAATGACTCAAGCTATAAGCGCAGGGCATAAACCGGTTGGCTTAAGCCTTTTTGAGGCGGGTGTGACTGCTACTCAAAAATTAAAAGCGCTTTGCCTAGTAGGTAAGTGCAAAAGTAACGACGATTCTATTATTAACGACTTACTTAGAATTGGGCGTTTACCAATAGTTAGCTCTATTGGTTTTGACGAACAAGGTGTGTGGTACAACGTAAATGCAGATGAAGCTGCAGCGGCTATTGCCAGTAATTTAAATGCAGAACTAATTTTTATGACGGATGTAGAAGCGGTACTTGACGCAAATAAACAACCGTTACATCAACTTGACACAAAACACATTGATACTTTAATTACAGATGGAGTAATTGTGGGCGGGATGGAGGTCAAAGTTAAGACCAGCCTTCACGCTGCCCAACATTTACGACGCGGTGTGTATATTTCCAGCTGGCAAAAGCCAGAAAATTTAACAGCTCTGCTGCAAGGCGAGCATGTCGGAACAAAGATTACACCATAGGTTTATTATGTTTGAAAATTTTTTAACGGGTTTAGAGTTAGACCAAGAAGGCGCACTTAATTTATTAAAGTTAGCGCAAGATATAAAAGCAAAGCCAGAAAAATACAGCCAAGTATTAGCAGGCAAATCAATCGTAACGTTATTTGAAAAACAAAGTTTACGTACACGTTTATCGTTTGATATAGGTATAAATCGTTTAGGTGGTCATGCTGTTTATTTAGATCAGCAAAATGGCGCTATGGGTGCACGTGAATCAATTAAAGATTTTGCGCTTAATATTTCTACATGGGCTGATGGTATTGTGGCACGTGTAAATCAGCACAGCACATTGACTACATTAGGCGAGTTTTCATCGGTACCGGTAGTTAATAGCTTGTGTGATTTATATCACCCGTGCCAAGCGCTAGCTGATTTTTTAACGCTTCAAGAAGTACATGGTGATGTGAGCCAACTTAAAGTGGCTTACTTAGGCGAGGGCAATAACGTGACTCATTCATTGATGTTACTTGCCGCTACGCTAGGTACTGATTTTGTTGCTGTAACACCAAAAGGGTGTTCACCAGATTCACAAATACTTAAAAAAGCTGAGCAAATTGCAGCAATGAATGGTGCATCAGTCATGGTAAGTGACCGTGTTGAAGCTGCTGTTGGTGCAAACGTTGTATACGCAGATACCTGGGTATCAATGGGTGATACAACACCACTTGAGCAAGTTAAAGAAAAATACATGCCTTATCAATTAAATCAGGCATTGCTAGATCAAACAGGTGCGACTACGGTATTACATTGCCAACCGGCACACCGTGAATTTGAAATTACCTCTGAGGTAATGGATGGTCCAGCATCTAAAATTATTCAACAAGCAGAGAATCGCATGCATGCGCAAAATGCTCTGCTAGTTACATTACTAAATCCAAATTTTGTTAAGGAACACCTATGAGTTCAATTAAAAAAGTCGTTTTAGCCTATTCTGGTGGTCTTGATACGTCGGCTATCGTGCCATGGTTAAAAGAAAACTACGGCTGTGAAGTAATCGCATTTGTTGCCGATGTAGGTCAAGGCGCTGAAGAACTTGAAGGCGTAGAAGCTAAAGCAATCGCCTCTGGTGCATCTGAATGTTACGTCGTTGACTTAAAAGATGAAATGGTAAGTGACTACATTTACCCAACGCTTAAAACAGGTTCAATTTACGAAGGCACTTATTTATTAGGTACGTCTATGGCGCGCCCAATTATTGCTAAAGCACAAGTTGAAATTGCGCGTAAAGTAGGTGCTGATGCACTTTCTCATGGTTGTACTGGTAAAGGTAACGACCAAGTTCGTTTTGAATCATGTTTTGCGGCCCTTGCACCTGATTTAAAAGTAATTGCGCCATGGCGTGAGTGGGACTTATCAAGCCGTGAGTCATTACTTGACTACTTAGCAGAGCGTGATATTCCGTGTTCGGCGTCAGCTACAAAAATTTATAGCCGTGACGCTAACGCATGGCATATTTCGCATGAAGGTGGCGAGCTTGAAGACCCATGGTGTCAACCGACTGAACAAGTATGGACTTGGACTAACTCTCCAGAGCAAGCACCAGATAAATCAGAACTAGTAACTTTAAAAGTTGTTGAAGGCGAAGTGGTTGCTGTAAATGGCGTAGAGCTTAAACCTTACGATTGTTTGGTTAAATTAAACGATATTGCATCACCTCATGGTGTTGGACGTGTTGATATTGTAGAAAACCGTTTAGTTGGCATGAAGTCGCGCGGTTGTTATGAAACGCCAGGCGGCACCGTAATTATGGCGGCCCTTCAAGCAATTGACGAACTAGTGCTTGATAAAGCAAGCCGTAAATGGAAAGAAGTACTGGGTGGTGAGTTCTCGCATTTAGTATACGACGGCCGTTGGTTTACGCCTCTTAAAGATTCAATTTTAGCCGGTGCTGAAGCACTTTCTAAAATGGCAACAGGTGAAGTGGTACTTAAGCTATACAAAGGCCAAGTAACTGCAGTTCAAAAGCAGTCACCAAATAGCTTATACAGCGAAGCATTCGCTACATTTGGCGAAGACGATGTGTACGACCAATCACACGCTGAAGGCTTTATTCGTTTATTCTCGCTTTCAAGCAGAATTTCAGCACTCGCTAAAAAGTAAATTATTTATAGCCCCTGTAAAAGGGGCACTACAGGGTTTGGAGAGATTTCATGGCATTATGGGGCGGACGTTTTTCTACGGGTCCAGATGAGGCGTTTAAGCAATTTAACGACTCTCTTCCCTTCGATTATCAGCTAGCGGAGCAAGATATTATTGGCTCTGTGGCATGGGCTGGCGCGCTTGAACAAGTAAATGTGTTATCGAATGATGAGCACAAAGAGCTTGTTGCGGCATTATATGAGTTACTTGAAGAAGTAAAAGCTGATCCACTCGCAGTAGCTACTTCCGGCGCAGAGGATATTCATTCACATGTTGAAGCTGCTTTAATCGAAAAAGTAGGTGATTTAGCTAAAAAATTACATACAGGCAGAAGCCGTAATGACCAAGTAGCGACAGACTTTAGATTATGGTGTAGAGATACAGCCGAACATATTTTAAAAGCAATTGAGCAGCTTAAAGGCGAGTTTGTTGCTTTAGCTGAGCGTGAACTGGGTACAATATTACCAGGTTATACGCACTTACAACGTGCTCAGCCAGTATTATTTAGCCATTGGTGTATGGCGTATGTAGAAATGCTAGAGCGTGATGAAAGCCGTTTACAAGATGCAAAAGCACGCATGAACTTTTGTCCACTTGGAAGTGGCGCATTAGCCGGCACAGCTTACCCCATTGATCGCCAAGCACTTGCACAAGGCTTAGGCTTTACTGGCGCTACTAAAAATAGCCTTGATGGCGTATCTGATCGTGACTTTGTTGTAGAGCTATTAAGTTGTGCGTCTATTTCGATGATTCATCTATCACGTATGTCTGAAGATTTAATATTTTACAACTCTGGTGAAGCGGGTTTTATTGAGCTTGCTGATAATGTAACGTCGGGCTCATCGCTCATGCCTCAGAAGAAAAACCCTGATGCACTTGAGCTTATTCGTGGTAAAACCGGGCGTGTGTTTGGTGCGTTTAGCGCGATGATGATGACATTAAAGGCGCTGCCACTTGCCTACAATAAAGATATGCAAGAAGACAAAGAGGGCATATTTGACGCGATGCCAACATGGCTGGCTTGTATTCATATGGCACAAGCCTGTATTAAAGGCGTTAAAGTAAGAGGCGATCGAACTCTTGCTGCTGCTAAAGGTGGCCATGCTAATGCGACAGAACTTGCAGATTACCTTGTTGCTAAAGGCGTACCGTTTAGAGAAGGGCATCATATTGTGGGTGTGCTTGTTCAGCTTGCTATTAGTGAAGGTAAAACACTTGAAGATCTTTCGCTTGCGCAGTACAAATCGGTAAGCGACGTGTTTGAAGACGATGTATATCCGGTACTTGAAATTGACGCCTGTATAAAAGCGCGTCAAGCACTTGGCGGTACATCCATTGAGCAAGTAACGAATGCAATAAAAGAAGCGAAAAAAAAACAGCAAATAACGGTTCGTGATGCCAACTTAGATGATGTTGAATCAATAGCTAAATTGGTTCAGCACTGGGCAACTGTAGGCGAAAACCTACCGCGTGCTAAAAGTGATATGGTGCATTCAATAAATGAGTTTGCTGTAACTGAAATTAACGGCAGAGTAACTGGGTGTGCGTCGTTGTATATATACGACACTGGCCTTGCTGAAATACGCTCATTGGGTATAGACCCACAAAGCGCTGTTTCAGGACAGGGAAGACAGCTAGTTGAGCACTTATTAGTTAAAGCCAAAAAGTTGGCGCTAAATCGGGTAATTGTATTAACACGTGTTCCGGACTTTTTCGAAAAGCAGCGTTTTATATTTTGCTCTAAAGAGAGCCTACCTGAAAAAGTAATGAAAGATTGTGAACTTTGCCTTCGTAAAGAAAATTGTGACGAAGTAGCAATGGAATATATTTTGAAGTTAAGTACACGTGCGGAGATCCTGTGTAAATACGTAGCTTAAAATCCCTGGATATAAAAAACGTACGGTTATCCCTGTGCGTTTTTTTATGTTTGCTGTGAACTGGTCGGATCTGTTTGGATTGATTATATAAGTATGTTTTGAGTGAGTTTTAAGGTGTCAAAAAAAGTTGGCACATTGTTTGCTTTATATAAAGCAGATAGCAAAATAGCTATCATCGCTTAGAACAGGTGATGCATTTATCTACATAATAATGTGGTTAAAAGTTGCACCAAATATAATTAAAACTTTTACAAGGATCAATCACATGCAAGTTTCAGCTAATAGCCAATTACAAATGCAAGCATACAACAAAACACAACAATTAAAGCCTGCAATGGAACAAACTGCTAGCCCTAAAACCCTGCAATCTGATACAGTAAGCATCTCTCAAGAAGCTATGAGTGCTGCGAGTAATGAATTACAGCGTGGTGGAATTATAGTTCCTATAAAACCTAAATAATAAAAGGTTATGAATGCTTTTAACTGAGTTCTTTGGCTTTTTCTCTCTATCGGCCTTTACTATGTGGGGTTTTTTGATGGCCTTCTTTTTTAACGTATTTATTTACTCGATAGGTCTAAAAAGAGAAACAACATTATTACTCAGTTCTTTTATTATGATGGTTTCTTATACTGTATCAGACTATTTTTTTAATTGGTTGTCACTTGAAAGCACCGTTTATCTTGACTGGGCTCTTTATGATTACGCCACGGTTACTGCTTTGTTTTTAGCATACAAACTATTAAAGAAAACGTCACCGTCTATGATGTATATAGCTTTAGGACTAATAATAAATTCAATTTTTAGTTTGCTGATGTACGGTGATATATTTATAAATGAAACGAATGAACCCTGGTTTTTCTGGGATGTTTATACATTCACAGTTAATATCGTTGATTTTATTATGATAGTCGCATTAATTGTTGATAGAGACTTCCTCGGTCTTCATAAATTAAAGAAAAAAATCTTCAGCTACTTCAACTCAAACGATACCCGCAAAGTAATTTAGTTTAGAATGTACTTTACAGGTGCTTTCCTAGATTATGTAAATGCTTTTACACAATGGGGCTTTTTAATGGCCTTTTTGTATTGCTTAGTATCTAGTATCAATACTAAAAATAAATCCCTTCTCATTACATCAACCATAATGTTGTGTTCATATTTTTTGAGTGGATACTTTACTATATTGAATGATCCTTATTTAGATTGGATTTTATATGACTTATTTACCATAGCAGCAATACTTTTTTTTAAAAAAATTGACCTTATTAAATATTGCCCAAGTGCTAATTTTATTCTAATAGGTTTAGCTATTAATAGCCTTCTCGCATCAATAATGCATTACGATCTGTATATTCTTTATCATTTAGATGAGTGGTGGTATTGGAGCTTTTATTCTATTGGGAGTACTTTAATAGATATATTGATGATGCTTTCGCTGATACTGAATAAAAAATTTGTACAAATGTCACCTTTGAAAATTATTACTTTAAATTCCAAAAATATTAAGAATAATGAGTGAACTTATAGTTAGTCCAACAGTATCGTTTTACATTGGAGGGCTTGTACAATGGGGATTCCTTATGGCCTTTTTATACTCCCTTGCTCATTCGATTAATAAGCCTAATAAAGAAAGAGTGTATTTGTCTTTGGTTATGAGTGCTTCATATTCATTTAGTATATTTACAAATATGGATACGGTAACTTATCTAGATTTTTTGTTTTCCGATATTTTAACTCTTCTAGTTATTATTTTCCTTAGACGGCTCTGGCATAATGGTATTACCTACCTATATATTATTACTGGTTTAGCTATAAACTCAGCTTTACATTTCTTCATGCATTACGACATCTATATATTAAATAATACAAATTATTGGTGGCTTTGGAATGCTTACGCAATTGGGATCAACGCTGTGGATTTTATAATGGTAGCTATATTTTTTATAAACAAAGATTTTCTATGTTTGATGAAATTAAAAAATGGTTTGATTACTAGTTTGAAAAGGACGGTTGGTGGCTGATCTACTTTGGAGCCTTGTCGATTTAGGCGATAATATAGGACTACTATTTACTTGGTTCTTTTTAATCTCATTTTTATATAATCTATCAGCAAGTATAAATAAGGCAGATAAAAACCTGCTACAGTTATCACTCATTATGCTGGTTTCTTATACTTCAAGCCTTTTTATGGATCCTCACACTGCGACTCCTCACTTAAATTATTTTTATTTTGATTTTGTTACCATAGGTATATTATTAATTTGGCGAGCTGTATGTAAAAGACCTATCTCTATTGCTTTTGTCTATGTAATTGTTGGTCTATTTATTAATGCGTGTTTGTTCCTGGGTATGCATTACGACATTGTAATCGTTGGCACTCTTTACTATTGGTGGTTTTGGACCATTTACACATTCGGGATGTATTTTGTCGATTTTACTATGGCACTAATACTAATTACCAATAAAGATTTGCTAAAACTTGTCTGGTTAATTAAAAAATTAAAAACATCATCGATACAAAATCCAAATTAGCGCATACGAGTTATGCGCTAATGAAATAAATAGCTACTGGCCGTCACAGCCTAATTTAGTTTTTAGAGCTTTAACTATTACGGGGTCTACAAACTCGCTTACGTCACCATTATGACGAGCTACTTCTTTAACGAGAGTGGATGAAATAAATGAATTTCGCTCTGCGGGTGTTAAAAATACGCTTTCTAAGTCTGGATTTAGACGGCGGTTCATATTGGCTAACTGAAACTCGTAGTCAAAATCAGATACCGCTCTAATGCCACGAATAAGTACATTTGCATTGTGATCGCGTGCAAGGTCTGCCAATAAGCCAGAAAAACCAATTACCTTAACATTATCTAAGTGGCTTAAAATAGTGTTGGCCAGTTCAACTCGTTCTTCAAGGTTAAAGCAGGGCTTTTTACTTGGGTTATTAGCAACCGCAACTAATACGGTATCAAACATTTTAGCAGCACGTTGAATAAGGTCTGTATGCCCATTTGTTAGCGGGTCGAATGTACCAGGATAAATTGCAGTAACTTTCATAATGTTCACTATTTATTATTTTAGCGTTAGTTTAACAGTGTTTGTGATACAAAGCAGCCTAGCTAAAAAGTATGCAAATGTTTGTTTTATTTAAACAGGTCAGTCCATGGTGGGAGTGTTTTAATGACTCATATTTGTTTATACTGCTTAATCTCTTTTGAGTGTAATGTAGCCTATAGATAATTGAGTATTAGCATATGAATACCAAGGATAAAATAATACACACCAGTATTTTGTTGTTTAACGAAAATGGTGAGCGTGCAATATCAACAAACCATATTGCATCAAACTTAGGGATGAGCCCGGGTAACCTTTATTATCACTTTAAAAATAAAGAAGACATTATCCGTCATATTTTTGCGTTGTATCGCGATCATTTAAATACTCACTTTAAACCCATTAATAAAGAAGATGATGCATTTAGTCATTTAACCGCTTACTTAGATTCGTTATTTGAATTGATGTGGCGTTATCATTTTTTTTACGACAACTTAGGCGATATTCTCTCTAGAGACTCAGAGTTAAAACAAGCTTACATTGATTTCCAGCTGGAGTTATTAGAGCAAGTTCGTAAAATTATTTTAGGGCTTCGCGATAGTGAAATGATTGCTATTGATGAACAAGATGTCATTGATTTAGCACATACACTTAAGCTAACCGTTAGTTTTTGGACGCCTTATATTAAAGCCCGTAGGCCAAGCGGTACGCTTGCTGAGCAAGATATCTATCATGGTATTTTAAAAGTGCTCACGTTATTTAGAGCGTACAGTACCGATAAAAGTATCGATAAAATGAATTTGTTGCGAGAAAAATATACCGAATTAGCGCAACAAGCCCCAACTGTCGTTTAGCCGTTGCTCTTTGGCTGTTTCCTAGACGCTGAATTTTTTGCTATAATCGCGCGCCAAATGCCTGGGAGCGCGAATTCCCGCAGTCTAAGAGTGAACTATGCTTAAATTTATCGTCAAACTACATCCTGAAATAGCCATCAAAAGCCGTTCGGTCCGTAAACGCTTTACTAAAGTGTTAGAAAATAACATTAAAATTGTATTGCGACGTCTTGACGAAAAAGTACAAGTAAGAAATAACTGGGATAATATTTCAGTTGTTACAAAGCTTGAAGATGCACAAGTTCGCCTTGATTTTATCGACAGCCTTAAACGCATACCCGGCATTGTTCAATTTATTGAAGTAACCGAAACACAGTTCGAAACGCTTGATGATATTTACCAAAAAACAATAGCGTTAGTTGGGCATACAATTATAGGTAAAACCTTTTGTGTTCGTGCTAAGCGTATAGGGCAACACGATTTTACATCAACTGACTTAGAGCGTTATGTTGGTGGTGGGTTGAACCAGCATATTGAAGGCGCAAGTGTTAAACTTAGCCGCCCAGAAGTAACAATACGCTTAGAAGTAAAAGACGATAAAGCTTACATTGTTTCTCATACGCATTTTGGTATGGCTGGTTTTCCTCTGCCAACTCAAGAAGATGTGCTTTCGCTTATGTCGGGTGGCTTTGACTCTGGTGTAGCAAGTTACCAAATGATTCGTAAAGGCGCACGCACACACTTTTTATTCTTTAATCTAGGTGGCGCAGCGCACGAAATTGGCGTTAAGCAAGCAAGCTACTACTTATGGAAAAAATACAGCTCTACACATAAAGTTAAATTTGTAACGGTTGATTTTGAACCTGTTGTTGCTGAAATTTTAGAAAATGTTGAAAACAGCCAAATGGGTGTTGTACTTAAACGTATGATGATGCGCGCGGGTAGTGTAGTTGCGCAAAAGTTAAACATTCAAGCACTTGTCACTGGTGAAAGTATTGGCCAAGTATCTAGTCAAACTTTAGCGAATCTAAGTGTGATTGACCGCGTTACTGAAACGCTTATTTTACGCCCGCTTATTCAACACGATAAGCAAGAAATTATTAATATTGCTCGCCAAATTGGTACGGCCGAAATGGCAGAAACAATGCCTGAATACTGTGGTGTTATTTCTAAAAAGCCAACGGTTAAAGCCAAAATAGACGTTATTCTTGGTGAAGAAGAAAAGTTCGACTTTGACGTGCTAGATACCGTTGTAAACAACGCACGTATAATGGACGTGCGTGATATTGACGTAGAAGCTAAGCAAGAACTTAAAGAAGCTGAGTCAGTTGCAGATTTACCTGTAGGCTCTGTAGTAGTTGATATTCGCTCACCAGAAGAAGAAGAAGCTGCGCCGTTAGTAATTGACGGTGTTGAAGTGGTACATTTACCATTTTTCCGCTTAGCAACTAAGTTTGGTGATTTACCAAAAGACACTGACTACTATTTATATTGCGATAGGGGCGTAATGAGCCAGCTACAGGCACTTATGCTGCACGAACAAGGCTTTGAAACTGTAAAAGTTTACCGCCCATAAGGTTTGTCGTCTAAGATTAAGAATTTATATAAGCGTGGTTTATACCACGCTTTTTTTTGCCTGAATTTTAGCAAACAACTCATCGTTGTAAGGTGTAGGAATACCGTGAAGTTTACCTTGCTGGCTAATATAGCCACATATAGCTGATATTTCAGTTTCTCTGCAATGCGCGACATCTTGCTGCATTGAAGAGTAATTGTCAGACGTTAATTCCATTATTTTATAAGCGGTATTAAGTGCTTTAATCAATGGGATATTAAGCCCTTGCGCCTTCGCTATGTTACACGCTTCGGTGAGTGCATTAAAAATTATAGCGTTGTACTTAGGTGCGCGTAATTCACCATTTTTTACATTACTTAAAGCGCTTAATGGATTAATGGCAATATTAACGAGTAGTTTTTCAAAACGAAGCTGCTGAATGTTATTAGTAAATTTTAGGTTTGGTATTACTTTGAGAGTATCTGCCATTGGCACGCTATTTTGAAAAGCTAATTCATTACAAGCACCAATAACACTTTGCCCTTCACCTGTGTGTTGCACAATATATTGGTTTGATTTAAAACCCGCTATGCTGGTAGTTAAAAAATAGAGTGCTTGATGAGTGCTTAGTTGGTTATTTACCTCGTCAACATTCCCCATTCCGTTATGTGAAAGCACAACCGAGCAATGACTTGGTAAAAAAGGCTTTATTTGTGAAAACGCATCAAGTACTTGAAAGGCTTTAACAGTAAATAAAACCACATCAAATTCAGTTACTTTATCTAGCTGATTTAATGAAATAAAGTGTGCATTAATTTTTTTAGATGCGCCCTTACCTCTACTGTAAAAGCGGGTGTTTGTTGGGCTTTTGCGAGTTAAAACACTGACATTATGCGATGCGCTTAAAAAGTGGCTTAGTAATAAGCCTATAGCGCCATCGCCAACGATTAAAATATTAGCCATATGGATTCTTTTTTCGAGGAGTAAAAATAACTCTTAATATAAAGTAGCTTGCAGCACCTGCAAAATCTGCAAAAAAGTCACCGAGCGATGCTTGCCTGTAAGGGAGTGTGCCTTGCATTATTTCTATTGAGGCGCCATAGCCGGCAAGTAAAAGTATTTGCACGTACAAAGGAAGTTTAAATGCTCTATCCATTATTATGGCAAGTATGAAAAAAATCCCAAAGTGAGCTACTTTATCAACATGAGGGAATAGGTTTGTAACCCCACCTTTTATTTCTTTGGCAAATAAAAAGGTAAACGCTACTATGCTGATTAAAAAAATTGCTTGATAAACACGCCTTGTCACGACAAATCCTAAGATCGCTTAAAAAAGAGGCGCTAGTATATCAAACTAATTTAATATCGCACCTGAACAAGATGCAGAAAAATGTAAAGATTTATAATTTTAGCGTTATAATTGCCACATAAAATTAAGATTAAATAGTTAGGAGCAAACCAATGCCTTCATTTGATATTGTATCTGAAGTAGAAATGAACGAAGCTAAAAACGCGGTTGATAACGCAAATCGTGAACTAGAAACTCGCTTTGATTTTAGAGGTGTTGACGCATCTATAGAGCTAAATGATAAAACAATTAAGCTAAAAGCCGAAGCAGACTCTCAGGTTATGCAATTGTTTGATATTTTAGCGAATAAAATATCAAAGCGTGGTATGGATGTATCAAGCTTAGAGCTTCAAGATATTACGCGAGCGGGTAAAAATGTTTTTCGTAATGTAGGCCTTAAGCAAGGCATTGAGAAAGACATGGCTAAAAAAGTAGTTAAAGCCATCAAAGACTCAAAAGTTAAAGTTCAAGCGGCTATTCAAGGCGAAGAAGTACGTGTTACGGGTAAAAAACGTGACGACTTACAAGAAGCAATGCAAGTAGTACGCAGTGCTGAATTAGGTCAGCCTTTTCAGTTTAAAAACTTCCGCGACTAATAAAGCTCTTTAAGCTTTGTAATATAGCGTGCTTTAATTTTTTACTGCTAATTAAAGCCGCTTTATATTTCTCCTCCTTAAGTATTCCTTCGATTGATCCGCTTTTTAGTATTTAAGCTACTATATTTACTACATGTAATTTTAATACAAGGTATTAAATGAAAGCCTATCAATTATTTGTGCTATTTGTGCTAACTCTATTTACACAGCCTAGTTTGCCAAAAGCAGTTGATATTAATGTATTAGTTGAAGATGGCTATTTCCCAGTTAATATTGAGTAACACGTATGGTTAAACTGTTTTAGCTATATAGACGTCCATTGACATTTGTAAACAAAATATTCACAATAGCGACATATTTTCAAGGTGCTTGCTTAATGCTTAGGCATTGGTTTTAAGGTATTGAAACTAACGGCAAGATAATCGGGAAGTTGGTGCGTTTTCATGATGACTACAAGCCCAACACTGCCCCCGCAACGGTAAAGTATTGCATGTTTTTATATGCTTACTGAGTCCGGAGACCGGCCTTGATGCAATCTTACTTACTTAAATCTTTGCGGTGGGCAAAGGTAGGGGACATCATGTTAAACAAAACAACTCTAGGCGTTGCAATTTCTGCTGCGCTTTCATTTTCTGTGTCTGGTGCAGAGCAATCAATTGAAAAAATAACCGTTACAGCTAATAAGTTTGAGCAATCAATTAACGACGTTTTAGCGAGTGTAAATGTTATTGAACGTGCTGAAATAGAAGCAAGTAATGTACGCGATTTACCTACGTTATTAAGCAAGCAAGTTGGTTTTCAGGTTAATCCAAACGGTGGCTTTGGCCAAAATACAGGTGTGTCACTTCGTGGTACAGGCTCTGGCGATACGTTAATTTTGATTGATGGCGTGCGTACGGGCTCTGCAACACTTGGTGAAAAAGCTTTAAGTAATGTCCCTTTAAATAGTATTGAACGCATTGAAATTATTAAAGGCTCACGTGCAGCTATTTATGGCTCTGACGCACTCGCTGGTGTAATTAATATTATAACGCGTGAGTCAGATAACTTATCTGTAAATGCTATGTTTGGCTCTGATTCTTACCAAAATTATCAAGTGGCAGGCTCTGTAAAATCAGGTGATATAACAACAGCATTTAATGCGGGCTTTGAAAAAACAGATAACTTTGATGTACTGCAAGGCGTAGCACCAGATGAAGATGGCTACGAGAATAAAAACCTTGGTTTTAAAGTAAATTACTCCGACGCACACTACGGCGACTTTAAGTTACTTGGTCAATACAGCGAAGGTTTTGCTGATTACGACAGTAGTTTTAGTCCAGCCACAAGTACTGTTGAAACAGGTGATTTTAAAAACTATCAACTTTCTGCTGGTTGGAATAAAAACTACACGAACCAATCACACAGTGTTGATATTGCTATTGCAACGGATGACTCAGATAACACTTTTGTCGATTTTTTTACTGGACTGCCTGCAACCAGCACATTTATAACTAAACGTACTCAAATTGATTACAACGGTCAGTATCAACTGTCTAATGAATTTAATATTAGTGGTGGTATTAACTGGTATAACGACGATGTATCGCACAGCTCTGAGGTGTTTGTAGAAGATAGCCGAGATGTACTTGCTGTGTTTGTAGGTGCTTACTACGATACCGATAAAATTCTTGCTAACTTAACTGTACGCCAAGATGATGATGAGCAATTTGGTGATGAAACAACCTATACTGCAGCTGCAGGCTATCATTTATCTGAAGATGCAACCTTTAGAATAAGTCAAAGCACTGGTTTTAAAGCGCCTACCTTTAACGATTTATATTTTCCAAACTTTGGTAACCCTGATTTACAGCCTGAAAAATCAGTAAACCGTGAGCTTGGTTTGAGTGTGGACTTTGACATTACACAAGTTGATGTTGCAATATTCAGAAACGATATTGAAGATAGAATTGATTACGACGCAAATTTTGCACTCGCTAATATCGATGAAGCGCGCTTTGAAGGGGTTGAATTTAGCTTGTCTCAGCAGCTTTTTGGTTTTGATAGTAACCTTAACTTTGCTTACTTAAGCGCAGAAAATAAAGAAACAGGTGCAGAGTTACGCAATGTTGCTAAACGTACCTTTAACTGGGAACTTGCAAAACAGTTTGGTGCATTTGATGCAAGCTTAGATATGCAATATCGTAGTGACCGACAAGGTGCTGTAACGCGTTTAGGCTCATACACACTTTGGAACTTAGCCGGTAATTATCAAGTAAATGAACACATTGAAGTTTCGCTTCGTGTAGAAAACTTATTTGATAAAGAATACAACGCGGTTGATTCAAATGCTGATTTTACAACGGGTGAAGTGTATTACTACAACACACCTGAGCGTCGCTTTTTTGCAGGCGCAAGCTACCAATTCTAATTACCACTTTTAGTTTGAATACATAGACAAAAGCCCGATTTAAATCGGGCTTTTTACTATGCGACTAAATTTAGTTACTCAGTTAAAAACTCTTTAAATACGGTTTCAAACTTGTGTAATTTAGGTGCTATTAAAATACTACAGTAACCTTGCTGTGGGTTTTCGTTATAGTAATCTTGATGGTGATGCTCTGCCGGATAATATGTAGTAGCAGGACTAACTTCTGTCACAATAGATTCACTCACATGGCTTTGCAGTTGAGCTATCATTTCATTGGTTTGCGTTAATTGAACTTCATCATGGTAATAAACAACGCTTCTGTATTGCGTGCCTATGTCGTTACCTTGGCGATTCAATTGTGTTGCGTCATGCATAGTGAAAAACATTGCTAGCAGTGTTTCAAAGCTAACTACAGCTGCGTCAAATTCAATTTTAACAACTTCAGCGTGCCCTGTAGTACCTGAGCATACAGAATTATAGGTTGGGGCGTCAGTTTCGCCGCCTGTATAGCCTGAACTTACAGTTAGTACGCCATTTACACGTCTAAATGCAGCATCTATACACCAAAAACAGCCGCCACCAAATGTGGCTACTTGCGTTGTTGAGCTCATAAGTATTCCTAAAATGTATATGGAGTCTAAAGGCGAGCATAAATTGTATGCGCCGCAACAACAAGGTTACGGCGCAATAAAGAGATTAGATCTCTTCGAAAGGTTTATCTGCAGCTTGTTTATTCAGCTTTTGTTGTAAAAACTCAGGTGACTGTGTATTTTTCGATAGAGCATAATACGCAGCAGGTACAACAAAAAGAGTCAGCAGGGTAGATACAATAACCCCTGTAAACACAACTACACCAATTACCATACGGCTTTCGGCGCCAGGGCCTGAAGCAAAAACCAAAGGAACAGAGCTCATAACGGTTGTAAGTGAGGTCATTATTATTGGGCGAAGGCGCTGGGTAGCTGCTTGTAGTATTGCTTCACTAAACTCAACGCCTTTATCACGTAATTGGTTAGTAAACTCTACAATTAAAATACCATTTTTAGCACTTAACCCTATGAGCATGACAATACCTATTTGGCTGTAAATATTTAAGGTAAGTCCTGTAGCCCAAAGCCCAAACATAGCGCCCATTAAACCAAGTGGTACGGTAAGCATAATGACAAACGGGTGCATAAAGCTTTCAAACTGTGCAGCAAGCACCAAGAAGGTAACAGTTAGTGCAAGTATAAATACGTAGGTCATCGCTGATGCGCCTTCGTAATAAAGCTGCGATTCACCTTTGTAATCTACTGCGCCATCTATATCGTTTTCCTCAGCGGCTACTTCGTTTAAAAAGTTAAGCGCTTGCTCAAGTGTGTAACCGTCAGCTAAGTTGGCGCTTAATGTAATTGCGCGCATACGGTTATAACGGTTTAAGCGCGATGCAGTTGCTTCTTCTTTTAAGCTGATAAGGCTATCGAGAGGGACTAGCTCACCACTGCGTGATTTAAGGTATATATTTGAAATATCAGTAGGGTTGGTGAAATCTTCTTTTGTCCCTTTTAAAATTACATCATACTCTTCACCGCGGTCAATAAAGGTGGTAACACGGCGCTGGCCAAGCATTGTTTCGAGTGTACGGCCTACATCAGATACCGACACGCCTAAATCGGCTGCCTTGTTTTTATCTATGCTGACTAAAAACTGTGGGAAGGTTTCTTTATAATCATGGTCGATTCTTACAAGACCAGGATTTAGTTCTGCACGCTTTATTATACGGTCGCGCCAATCAGCTAGCTGTGCGTAATCGTTACCTTGTAATACAAACTCAATAGGGCGAGACGAGCCACCACCGCCAATACCACGGCGCATAATGGCAAATGCACGAACATCGGTAACTTCTTGCATTTTACCGCTTATTTCATCCATTACTTCCCATGTTGAGCGTTTGCGTTTATCCCAATCGGCCATACCTACAATTGCAACACCGCCGCTGCCACCCCAACCAGGAACTCGAACAAGTACACGGCTTAGCTCACCTGCTTCAGAATAGGGCATTAAACGTTCTTCAATTTTTGCCATATTAGCAGCGTTATTTTCATAACTTGCGCCCTCAGGGCCGCTCATCATAATAAAGAACGTGCCACGGTCTTCTTTTGGTGTTAGCTCAGAAGGAACTTGTAAAAACAGCGAGTAACTAACAAAACCAGCTAATAATAGGCTCACCATTAAACCCCATTTACGAGTTATGTTAGTGGAGAGTGAATTACGGTAACTTACTTCAATTTTAGTAAATTGACGATCCATCCATTGGCTAAATTTATTTGGTTTGTCTGATACTTTAAGTACTTTAGAGCACAGTGCTGGTGCGAGTGTAAGTGCGGTAACACTTGAGAAAAATACAGCAGCACTTACCGCCATAGCAAACTCGGTAAATAATGCGCCTATACGGCCATCCATAAATACCAGTGGTACAAATACAGATATAAGCACAAGAGTGGTTGCTACAATGGCAAAACCTACTTCACGCGCGCCTCTAAATGCAGCTAGTAACGGTGGCTCACCCAGTTCAATGCGGCGGTGAATATTCTCAAGCATTACAATGGCATCATCTACTACTAAACCAATGGCCAGTACTAAGGCAAGTAAAGTTAGTAAGTTGATTGAGTAGCCCATTGCTAATAAAAACATAAAGCTACCAACCAGTGCGACTGGTACTGTTACTGCCGGAATAAGCGTTGCTCTTATGCTGCCCAAAAACAAAAATATAACGAGTACGACTAACCCCATAGAGATGGCAAGTGTGCTGTAAACCTCATTAATTGATTCTTTAATGAATACAGACGAATCGTAGCTATCTTGAATTGTGGTGCCTTCAGGTAAATTGCGTTTGATTTTTTCAAGCTCACTACGTGCGTTATCTACTACGGTAAGTGTGTTTGCTTTAGCTTGTTTTACAATGCCTAAGCCAATCATATTACGCCCGTTACCACGAAATAAGCTTTCGTCGTCGGCAGCTTCTAGCTGTACATCAGCAACTTCACCTAAACGTACTAAATAGCCTTCATCGCCGCGTTTAATTACTAGGTTTTTAAAATCGCGTTGATCTTTATAACTACGTGCAGTACGTACTGTAAAGTCACGGTCTATTGATTCTATTTCACCGGCAGGTAGCTCAACGTTTTCTGTACGAAGTGTATTTTCAATGTCGCTTGAAGTAATACCGCGTGCAGCCATTGCTTGACGGTTTAGCCAAATTTTCATGGCGTATTGACGCTCACCACCAATACGTACATTCGATACGCCATCTACCACCGCTAAGCGGTCAACAATAAAACGCTGCGCGTAATCAGATAACTGTAACGAGTCCATTGTTTCGCTGTTTAATACAAACCATGCAATAGGGCTTTCATCACTATTTGATTTAGATACTTCTGGCGGGCGTACTTGATCTGGCAAGCTATCTAGTGCACGTGCTACACGTTCACGTACATCGTTAGATGCGGCATCTATGTCGCGGTTAATGTCAAACTCAATGGTAATGTTTGAACGTCCATTACGGCTCGATGAGTTAATACTTTTAATACCTTCAATACCCGAAATACGGTTTTCTATTATTTGCGTTATTTTTGTTTCTATAATTTCGGCAGAAGCACCTGTGTATTCAGTGCTGATATTTACAATCGGCGTTTCAATATCCGGATATTCACGAAGTGGCAGCATAGTAAATGCAACCAGACCAAAAGTAAGAAGCAGTAAATTAATTACAATGGCAAAAACGGGGCGTTTAACGCTAGTATCAGTAATTTTCACGTATTACCCCTTTACGCTTACTTTACTTCCAGAGCGAATTTTTATTAGCCCTTCAGTAACAATTTGCTCGCCATCGGTTAAGCCTTCATCAATAGCAACCCAGCCATTATTTCTGCCAGCAACATGCACTTCAATTTTATTAACTATTCCGTCTTGAATTTGAAAAACAAAATGTTTGTCTTGTAAAGGGATAACGGCTTTTTCTGGTACCATTAAAGCTTGGTTGCTACTAAGCTCAAGCGCTGTGTTTAGTAACATACCAGGGCGTAATAAGCCTGATTTATTAGCAAAACTTGCAGTTACTTCAACACTGCGTGTTACCGAATCAATACGCGAGCTAATATGCGTTACCTTGCCAGTAAATGTCTGCCCTGGGTAGGCATCGTTTTGGGTAAGCACCTTCATACCCATATTTAATTGTGCTAAATATTTTTCAGGTACTTTAAAGTCAACTTTAATAATACTAATATCATCAAGTGTGGTTATTATTGTTGTGTTGCTTACGTAGGCACCTATTGATATTTCACGCTTACCTAACAGGCCCGAAAATGGCGCGGTAATAGTCATTTCATTTAACTTTGTTTTAGCGCTTTCTAGTTGAGCCTCTGTTGCATCTACACGAGATAGCTGCTCTTCAAGTAACGACTTTGCCGTTGATTGCGAACGTGAAAGTTCAGTTAGGCGATCTAACTGACGTTTTTCTTCACGTAAATTAATACCAAGCTCTTTAACTGCAAGCTGTTCTTGTTGGCTTTGTAGCTGTACTAGTTTTTGTCCTTTACTGACTAGGTCGCCATCTTTAAAATATATATCGGTGACATAATCATTTTGTGCACTTTTTATATAAATAGCTTGGTTTGCACGTGCGCTACCAATAGCTTCTATCATCACTGCGTTTTCCTGAGAGGTAACAGTATGAGCCATAACTTGGGTAGACATTTGTGATGAATCGGCTTGTTCGCCGTGGCTAGCGGGTAAATATAAATAAACGCTAAATATTAGTAGTAATGTAATAATAAATGGAAAAAGAGCTTTACCTGATTGTCTTGAGTACATCGTTTTCATACCTGAAAATTAATTATATGTATTGTACGAAATAAGACCGAGAAAAGGCGGTTATGTGTCTCATAAATTTGTGCGTTAAGCGTAAAAGTAAATAAGATTTATTCATTGTTCCTATTTTTTTGAGGATAAAGCGGTAATGTATGAAATTTAAAACGACCTGTAACTTATGTATAACAACAAGAAAGATCATAATTTGGGCCATTATTATGTTTGTTTTTTATATGGTGTTTTACCAATATGGATAAATCTAACAATGTAATTAAATTTCGGGCACAAGGTGCGCGAAACGCAATTGAGGTGCTTGCAGTCGGTGCTATAGGCTTAGTGTTTATTATGTTGTTTAATTTACTAAGGCCAGGTGAAATTAGCATCCTTGAAGTGTTTTTAGTGAGTTTGTGTATTGCCGCTATTTTTATTGGATATTTAAAAACTCAAGAGCCGTATTATAGCCTTTTGATAAGTGAGTCGGAGCTTGTTTATTGCCATAAATATGGGGCTTGGAGCATGTCTCGTAATAACTTCCATCACAGCGGTATACCAAAAGTAGAAGATGGCCTTGATTACTTAGAGCTCAATGCGGTGGGTGTTAAAGTAAACGACATAGATGAGTTTTTAACAAATTTTGCACCAAGAATTGCAGGAAAACTTTTAATAGAGCAGCGTAATTTATTTATGCAAGTTGTTCAAAAACATTGCAAAAATGGCAGTTGCCCATCAGAATGGTTAATAGAAGATACACAATACACATCCCATAAAGGGGTAAGCTATACTGGTCTTATAGCCATGTTTGCTAACAGAACTAAGCACCTTCAACTGCTAACAGGTTACGATTTATTATTACCTGCCAGTGTATTAGATAGAGATATTTGGGCATTTAGTGCTAACTTAAATAAGTGGAAGCGCGAGCCTAGTCAGTTTATAGCGTCGCAAATTAACAATTAAGCTGCGACTGTAGGAAAGAAAATGAGCCAAGACAGAGCTTTTTTAAAAAGTGGTCGAAATACCATAATACATAAAGATAAAAAACTTGATTTAGTGATTGTAAACTCTGAAATTCATCCCAAAATTAAAGTAACGCAACATGGCTTGGAGCCATTTAAAGAAGAGTTACCCAAAAACCGTCGCGACGCAAAAGAGCGTTATTTAGAGATGGTTTATGTAAGTAGCGCTGATATATTTGGCGAAGAAAAACAGTTATTGTTTATTCAAGCGTTAGATGGTCGAGAGTATAAAATTGATTACAGTAAAATAGGTACAAAGCTATTTGTACGTATTCATCAAGATACTTATCTGTAGTGCTTTAATGGCATCTTTATTGCTTGTGATTACACTATAGTAATTATTTGACATAAAAAAGGTGCTGCGTATGAAAGCGTTTGCTTTAATCCCTCTCATTTCTTGTGGTTTGTTAAGTGCGTGTGGAGGCGGTGGCGGTGATAGCGATAATACAGTTGTAGAAACCTCTGTTAATGCTGGAATCGATTTACAAATTATCGAAAAAACTGAATTTACCATCACAGCACAAGGCTCTCCCGCTGATGGTACGTTTTCATGGCAGCAAGTTAGCGGCCCAAGCTTAGAAGGCTTTCCGCTTGATGGCGCTGAGCAAACACTTACCGCACCGGATGTAAAAGCTGATAGTGAAATAATCTTAAGAGTAAGCTATCAAAGTACGGGTAGTAGCGCTGTTAGTGACGATATTTCTATTTCAGTGAGCTCTAATAACCAACTTCCTCTTGCTGTTATTACACAAACATCTCCTGAAACACTTCCTTCCGTTTACAAAGATACGGTGACTTTGAGCGGCCTTGAGTCGAGCGATCCTGACGATAATGGCCAAATTGATAGTTACTTGTGGCAATTGCTATCAGGTCCTGATTTAGATATTGCGAGCTTTAATGAGTCAACGCTTAGCTTTTCTCATCCATTACTTGAAAGTAACGTAAATTTATCTTGGCAGCTAACCGTTACCGATGATGAAGGCGGTGAGGCGAGTACGCAATATTCAATGACGCTTAACAAAACAAATGAATTAGTGGATGCAAATGCAGGTGCTGATCAAAATATTGAAGAGTTTGAAAAAGTAACGCTTGATGCAACAAGTAGTGAAACTGTTACCGATACCTATCAGTGTAAATGGCAACAACTTACCGGTAATACCGAAACATTAAGTAATAGCAACCAATGTACAACGACATTTTTTGCCTCTGATGTAGATACTGAATCCACATTGAGCTTTGAAGTAACGATAACTGATTCAAAAGGACGTACCGATACAGACTCTTTATTTGTTGATGTATCACCTAAAGCGCTTGGGCTTATAAACGATAGTGGTGTTGGTGAGTGTTACAACAATACACAACGCATTAACTGTGAAAGCGATGATTTTCCAGAGCAAGATGCAGAGCTCGGACGCGATAGCTATGCAAATCGTTTAGATAAGGTTGGCAAAGGTAATTTAGCGTTTGATTATACTAAACTAAATCAGTTTGCTGATGAAGTTGGTGATGATAGTAGTGACTTTACCTGTATACGCGATAATGTTACTGGGCTTGTATGGGAAGTAAAAACTGAATCATCTGGAGTATTGCCAAATACAAGTTTGCGTGAAGGGCAAAATCATTACTTTTGGGATTTAGGAGCTACGACTTTTACCGATACCAGTACAGCCAATTCAACTTGTCCGGATGATACCAGTTGCGGCGTGCAAAGTTATATAAACGAAGTGAATAGCTTAGATTTCTGTGGTGGTACAAACTGGCGCTTACCAACTTATAACGAGCTTTTAGGTTTAATTGATTACGGGAAACAAGGGCAAAGAGTGCTAATAGACGAATCGTTTTTTCCTTATATTCCTCAATCAGGTGATATAGAAAGTGTGGATTTACCGTACTGGACCTCGCAAACTGCAGCCGATGGTACAAGTTTATCGCAAGCGTATATTATAGATATGAGTAATGGTAACGACCTTGCTTATCCAAAAGAAAAGCTCGCTTATGTACGTTTAGTTAGAAGCCGTTAGGAGAAAATAATGAAATTAAAATTACTCTATGCACTAGCAACTATAAGCTTGAGCTTTAATATTGCAGCGGCGCAAACTTGCTACGTCGGTGCAGATACCACAACACCGACAGATAGATTTACCATAAATACAGACGGTACGGTTTCTGATACAGGAACTGGACTAATGTGGCAACGCTGTAGTTATGGGCAAACTTATAATACAGAGACCCAGCTTTGTGAAGGTTCTACACCTTCCCTTACTTGGCAAGAAGCGCTTCGCGGTGCTAAAAATGATACAACCGCAGATTACGATGATTGGCAAATGCCTAACATTAAAGAATTAGCGAGTATTCTAGAGCACAGTTGCACCGAGCCGAGCATTAATGAAGAGGTGTTTTTTGGTACTAAGCTTCAAAACTATTGGTCAAATACATCGGGTGTGAGCACTATGAGCTCGGCGTGGGTTTATCAATTTGATAGTGGGCTGAATAGCTTGCATGCCAAAACCAGTAATGTGTATTTACGGTTAGTACGCTACGAAAAATAAAGTACATCAAAAAATTTGATATACAAAAGTGCAGCCTTAAAACGGCTGCATTTTTTTGTTTTACATAAATTTACGTTATTTCAATAATAAAGCGCTTACAACGTTGTCACTTAGCGCGTTTTTTTGCCATTATAGGCCGTGATTTAATTACGAAGGAACATCACGGTGTATTTAAGCTATTTTGGCCTGAATGAAAAACCTTTTTCAATTTCGCCCAACCCTCATTACTTATTTTTAAGTGAACGACATAAAGAAGCCTTAGCACACCTTACCTACGGATTAGGTGAAGACGGTGGTTTTGTATTATTAACAGGTGAAGTAGGCACAGGTAAAACAACAATTACCCGCAGCATGTTAGAACAATTGCCTGAAAACACTCAAGTAGCGATGATACATAACCCAGCACTTTCAGAGCTGGAGTTATTAGCCAGTATTTGTGATGAGCTCAACATTAGTTACGATACTAATAATGCGACGCTTAAAAGCCTTACCGATATTATAAAAAAGCATTTAGAGACCAATAATAAATCGGGTGGGCATACCATACTTATTATTGATGAAGCGCAATTACTTGCTCCTAATGTGCTTGAGCAATTGCGTTTGCTAACCAATATAGAAACCGATCATAAAAAATTATTACAAATAGTATTGGTTGGCCAACCGGAGTTACAAGAACTTTTAAAGCGCAATGAGCTGAGGCAACTTGCCCAGAGAATAACAGCTCGTTACCATTTATTACCACTTACGCAAGGCCAAACAGTTGCTTACATAAAGCATCGGTTACATGTTGCAGGGTGTGAAAAAGGCATTTTTTCGATGGACGCCATGCAGGCTGTTCATCAATTAACCGGTGGTGTGCCACGATTAATGAACTTGGTCTGTGAGCGTGCTTTGGTAGGCACTTTTGCAAAGCAGCAGTTGATAGTTGATAGCGATATAATAAAAAAATCAGCACATGAGTCATTACCCATGGATTTTGTAGCGCCAGTTAATGAGGCTAACAAAGCAACGTCATTTGTACCATATAGCCTTGCATTCGCTGCTTTATTTGCCGTAGGTATTGGGCTTTCATTTATTTTATAGTTAGGTAAGTTATGTCTTATTTATTAGATGCGCTAAAGCAGTCGCAGCAATCAGATATGAGTGCTGAACAGTACGACTTGCAATCAGAGCAGTTAAAGCAACAGCAAGCACTTAAGCGTTATAGACGATTAGCATTAGTTTTTGGTACTAGTTTAGGTGCTTTTATTGCAGTAGCTGGTGGCTTTACTACGGGTAAGTGGTTTCAAGGTACTACTTTATTAAATACATCACAATCCGCTGTAATTAAGGTGGCTGAAAGCGAAAATTTAGCACCTAAAAAAGAAATTAAGCAAATAGATAATGAAGTTGAAAAAATACAAATAGCTAAGTTAGAACCAGCCAAAGCAACTTCAACAAATACTGCCACGATTGAAGGGCAACTTGTGCACGTGCAAACGCCTACTGGTGTGCAGCAAATGCTATTAACCCCAAATGGGCAATATATTCCTATGCCATCAAGTCAGGGGGCGAGTGCAGCAGGTTATAATCAACAACAGAACATGCAACAAGTAATGCCAGTTCAAAATTATAATCAGCCAGTATTTAACCCACAAAGTAATTACGCCCCAAGCAATACGCAAAACGCTTCGGTGTTTGGGCAAAATCAAAGTCAAAATACATCATCTGCTCAACTAGATATGAGTAAATATAAGGTGCTGGGTAAGCCAATTAATGGCAGTAGTCAGGCTCAACAAGTGAGCGACCCTGAACTTGAAGCGGTGCCTACAACGCTTAAAAATGCGTTTGCGCAAGCTATACAAGACGTAGAAAAAAATCAAGATTATGAAGTTACTCATGCATCAAAAACGTCATCACGTGTTGAGCCTGTAGAGTTACTACCTGATGGTTTGCAATCAATGTTGCCTAGCATTAAATATCAAGCGCATATTTATTCATCGAGCGCTGATAAGCGTTGGATCAAGCTAAATGGCCGAGAGTTACATGAAGGAGAGAGTATTGGCGTTCTAACTGTAAGAGAGATTACACCTGAGCAAAGTGTACTTGATTTTGATGGTTATGAATTTAGCCTAAAAGCACTGCAAGATTGGCCGCAGTAAGTACTTAGATATTATGTTTGAGAGCTCAATAGAATATTGAGCTCTCAATTGTTTTAGGAAAGTATTGAATTTTTATAAAAGCGTTCTAAATCAATATTATATTCTTTGGGTTTAACAGCTGATTCGAGAGTATCTACTGTTTTTTTGTTAGATAAATCGATATCTTTTACTTCGGTATAGCGGCTATGTTTAGCGCTGTAAAATGTTTTAACTACCGGTTTTAGTGGTGTGCTTGGGTTACTCTCAGTAACCAAACCCACTTTTTGACTCGATAATCTAACGAGCGTTCCTACCGGATGGATACCAATACATTGAATAAATTTATTAAGTAGAACAGGATCAAAACTATCATGGCATCCGTCTTTTAATATTTTAAACGCCTTTATTGGCTCCATACCTGCTTTGTAAACACGCTCTGCAGTGAGTGCATCATACACATCAACAATTGACGCCATACGTACGTACTGACTTATCTCATCGCCTTTCTTACCAAACGGATAGCCTTTACCATCGAGTCTTTCGTGATGCATTCCTGCAATATCAACAGCAACACCTGTTAAGCCGGCCTCTTCTAAAATCTCTTTACTGAAAAGCGAATGCATTTTCATTATTTTAAATTCGTCGTCAGTAAAACGGCCTGGTTTATTGAGCACTTCATCAGGAATTTTTATTTTACCAATATCGTGCAGTAGTGCGCCGGTTGTTAGCTCAACAATAATGTCTTTATCTATGCCTAAATGCTTTGCAAAAATGCCCATTAAAATAGAGACATTTATTGAGTGCTCAAGTAGGTAAGCGTCTTTTTGGCGCATCTGTGTAAGGCAGGCTAGTGCGTCTTGATTTCTAAAAACTGAGTCCATAAAGCCACTAGCTAGCTCTCTAAACGGCGCAATATCTATATCGCGGCCTGCTTTTATATCTTTAAATGCTTTTAGTTGGAGTGTTTTTGCCTCATCGTAAAGCTTTTTTGCTTTTCCCATTTCTTGTTCGGCACTGTGTGTTTTTTGCCAAGGATCACGCTTTATTTTTGTTATAGGTGTAGCGATAGGATCTTTTTCAGGGACTGAATCAATGAGGGTTTTATCAGGGTCAATTTCTACTTCTAAAATGCCTGCTTTTATGAGGTTATTAATACTAGCCTGAGTTTTAACCCAGCCTTGGTTTTTAATTTTAATACTGCCAGTTTGTCTGGTAACACCTTGCACAAACATACCTGGGAGTAACTGTGAGATAGGGAGTCTTTTCAAATTTATAACTTCTGCTGCTAATCTTCTACCAACTTAACAAGTATATACGTAACGACCAAATAAAAAAGGCACTTTTCAGTGCCTTTTTTACTTATTTAACTGAAAATATTAAATAGTTTATTCATCGTCTTCAACAAGTGTCATTAGTGATGTGTTACCACCAGATGCCGTTGTATCAATACTAATTGTTTTTTCAGTAATTAAGCGCTTGATTAACGTATCGTAATACTCAGAGCTAATTACTGGTAAAATTGCACCTTTACGCTGTGCAAGCTGCTGGCTAAAGTAGCCTAAGCGAGACGAGCGAGCTGCAACTACCGCACCTGCTAAATGAGGGTGAGCCAAAATAGCTTGTAACTGATTAGGTTTAGCTACTTGGAAAACACCTTCAGCAACACCTGTAGAGATAAACTTATCTTTAAAGGCAACAGCTTCATCATAAAACAACTCAGATGCCACTGTAATTACCGTGTTACCTGCTGCAATAGCGGTAATGATAGACAGTGCCCAGAAGTTGAATGATGTGCTCTTATCTGCATAACACACTACACAACCACGTGCTTCTAGATGAAGTGTATTAGACTCACCCGTTGGCCCTGGCAGGGTAGTAAACTTACGCATGTGTTTTTCAAGGCGGTTAAGCTGAGCACGTGCTTCTGAAAGTGTTAATGCTAAATCGTCTGCTAAGTCGTCGATAATTTCTACCGTCGCGATTTTAGCAAGCAACTGACGTACAGCCGAAACACGGTCGTTTAATGGTGTTGCACGCCAAATTTTTTCATCGCGCATTGAGTTAGCCATTAGCTTTTTAACTTGTTCATTTGCACCGCTGTAGTGGTGTAAATCAAGTTCGTCAGGCGTTAGGTTAGTCATTTGTACGTTATCTGGAGATGCTTTTTCTTTCACTAAACGTTGTAGGTAGTTAGGGCCACCGGCTTTAGGGCCAGTACCTGATAAACCACGGCCACCAAATGGTTGCACACCAACAATAGCACCAATCATGTTACGGTTAATGTAAACGTTACCGGCACGTGACATTTTAGCTAGGTACTCACAACGCTCTTCAATACGTGAATGAACACCCATTGTCAGGCCATAACCAGTGTTATTAATTTGGTCAATTACGTTATCAATGTCATTCGATTTAAAGCGAACAATATGAACGCATGGGCCAAATACTTCACGCTTAAGTACTGATAAGTCTTTAATTTCGTATAAACGAGGAGCAAAAAAGTATGCGCCATTTTGCGTATTATCAGGAATTTTACATTCGTAATGAAGTATAGAATTACCTTTTAAGTACTCAACGTGTTCGTTTAAGTTTTTAAGTGCTTTTTCATCAATTACAGGACCAACATCAGTTGATAGTAATGATGGGTCGCCAATGTGCAACTCAGCCAATGCACCTTTAAGCATTTCGATAATGCCATCTGCTACGTCATCTTGAATGAATAAAACACGAAGAGCAGAACAACGTTGCCCAGCACTTTGAAAACCAGAACTGATCACATCGTCAACTACTTGCTCAGGAAGCGCCGTTGAGTCAACAATCATACAGTTTTGGCCACCTGTTTCTGCAATTAACGGTACTTGAATATCGTTACGTGCAGCAAGTGTTTGAGAAATTAATGTGCCTGTTTCAGTAGAGCCTGTAAACATAACTGCTTGAATACGTTCATCAGGAACAATTGTTTTGCCTACTTCAGAACCGCGAGCAATAACAGGCTGAACAACATGCTCAGGTAAACCAACAGAGAGCATTAGTTCAATAGCACGAATTGCGATTAAGCTTGTTTGCTCAGCAGGCTTAGCAATTACAGTGTTACCTGTAACGATTGCTGCAGCAACTTGGCCTAAGAATATTGCAAGTGGGAAGTTCCACGGGCTAATACATAAAATAACACCACGGGCTTCAAAACGCTCATCTTGTGATAGCTCTTCAGCGCGCGCTGCGTAGTAGCGACAAAAATCAACTGCTTCACGTACTTCATCAATACCGTCTTGCGCTACTTTACCTGCTTCTTTAATACAGATAGCAACGAGCTCATCGTGATGACGCTCTAAAATATCCGCAACGCGGCGCAGTAAATTAGCACGGTCTTTTACTGGTGTTTGTGACCATGGTTCAAGTGCAGCTTCAGCATTAGCCAGTAATACTTTCATTTCTTCGCCGGTTTGCAACTTAACGTGACCGATGATTTCTTTGTGATTCGCTGGGTTTTTAACAGCCAATGAGCCTTCAGGTACTTGGCTTTGCTCAATTAAGTGCTCGTTAAACCATGTTTCAAGATTCTCTTTGAAAGGGGTAATAACGTTAATATCGGTTAAGTCCATGCCTTTAGAGTTAGCACGTTCTTCACCGTATAAATCAATTGGCATTTTAATTTGCGTATTGTACTTGTTACGCAGGCCTTGCAGTGTTTCTACAGGATCTGGTAGCAATGATTCAACAGGTTTTGTTGTATCTACAATGGCGTTTACAAATGATGAGTTAGCACCATTTTCTAATAAACGGCGAACAAGGTATGCAAGTAGGTCTTCGTGTTGACCAACCGGTGCGTATACGCGGCACTGAATTTTTTCCTCGTTTACGATTTGGTCGAATAATGACTCACCCATACCGTGCAAACGTTGAAATTCAAAACCGGTGTTGTCGCCTTTCGCTACTTCTAAAATAGTCGCTGCAGTGTAAGCGTTGTGCGTTGCGAACTGCGGATAAAGTACATCACGCGCTTCAAGCATTTTGATTGCACATGCTTTGTAAGAAACATCGGTAGTCGCTTTACGTGTAAACACTGGGAAGTGCTCTAAACCATCTTGTTGAGTGGTTTTAATTTCTGTATCCCAGTAAGCACCTTTAACTAAACGTACCATCATCTTACGGCCAACACGGCTTGCAAGGTCCGTTAGCCATTCAATTACAAAAATAGCGCGTTTTTGATACGCTTGAACTGCTAAACCAAAACCTTGCCAATCACCAAGATCTTCATCACTGAATACCGCTTCAATTACATCTAGTGAAATATCTAGACGGTCAGCTTCTTCGGCATCAACTGTAAAGCCGATATCGTATTTTTTAGCGGCAAGTGCAAGTTCTTTTAGCTTTGGTACAATTTCTTCCATCACGCGGTCTTTATGAGTGAACTCATAACGCGGGTGAATAGCAGAAAGCTTCACTGAAATACCAGGGCTCTTTACAGGACCACGGCCGTTTGCCGCTTTACCAATAGCATGAATTGCATTCATGTAGCTGTCAAAGTAACGCTTCGCATCTTTCATTGTGCGCGCGCCTTCGCCTAGCATATCGTAAGAGTATACATACCCTTTTTGCTCTGTATCGGCAGCACGTTCAATTGCTTCGTCAATGGTACGACCCATAACGAATTGCTTGCCCATAATTTTCATTGCAAAATTTACAGACTTACGAATAACTGGCTCACCTAAACGACCAATAGTCTTTTTAAGCATGCCGAACTGTTGTTCTTTCGTTTTGTCTGTGTAGTTAACCATTTTACCGGTAACTAATAATCCCCAAGAAGACGCGTTTACAAATAAAGAATCGCTGCTTCCTAAATGAGAGCTCCAATCACCTTTCGCTAATTTGTCGCGAATAAGTACATCTTGAGTTGCTTTATCTGGAACACGAAGCAGCGCTTCGGCCAAACACATTAATACAACGCCTTCTTCACTAGAGAGTGAAAATTCATTTAAAAGCGCATCAACACCGCCTTGCCCATCTTGCTCTTTACGAATGTTTAAAACAATTTGGCGGGCTCTTTCCCAGGCACGACTTCGTGCTTTTACGCCTACTTCTGCAAGCGGTAAAATATGATCAATAACCGCATTTTCATCTATGCGGTAGAAGTCACGGATTCTTTGTCTAATAGGACAAATCGTTGTTAAATCGCCGTTGAATAACATAAGCAACCCTCAGGAGTGTTAAGAATTATAGTAAAATTAATTACCAATAAATTACCAGTGATATTGTGAGTGCATTCTAATTAAAATTCAGCAGAATATGCTGGTTAAATTTCGCGATTTACGATAATTTACAGGGTATAAATTTAACTTATCCGCATAAAATTCTGTTATGACAATTCCAAATAGATTACGCATGCTAGATCGTATTGATTTAGCCATACTAGACGTTCTTCAAAAGAACGGCAGAATTTCTAATGTTAACCTCGCAAAGCAGGTTAATTTAAGCGCCAGCCCGTGCCTAGATCGGGTTAAACGTTTAGAGCAAGAAGGCTATATTGAAGGCTATTACGCCAAGCTTAGCGAAGCTAAACTTAATCAGAGCTTAGTAGCGCATGTTCAAGTATCGCTTGTTGCTTCAAATACTGCTGTATTTAAAGTCTTTAGAGAGCACATATTAAGGATAGATCAAGTAGTCGAATGTGACATGGTGGCAGGTGGCTATGATTATTTATTAAAAATCCGTGTTTCTAATATGGAAGAGTACAGACAAGTGCTAGGTGACTTAGTCGATATACCTGGCGTGGGCACTCATCATACTTATATGGTGATCGAAAAAATTAAAAAAGACGAAGGGTTGTTAATCGACATTTAGGCATCCCTAAAATAATAAAACCGCCAAGTGCGGTTTTATTTCAGTACATAAAGGCTCTATCAATATAGGTCGTACATTACCTTATACATAATTTATTACGACCTTCCGACTTCGCTCTATATAACGCCGTATCAGCCGCGCATATTAATGCTTCCGATGTCCTGTACTGATTATCGTATTCACACGCAATGCCTTGGCTCACACTAATTTTTACATTTGGTGGCAGCCCAATATCTCTAAAATTAATGTTGAGTATTTTTTCTTGAATACGTTTTGCGATCATTTCTGCATTTGAGATATGTGAGCGGGGTAATACAACAGCAAATTCCTCACCACCATAGCGAGCTACTAAGCTATCCTTGGAGGGTAGGCATGCTTCAATAGTTTGCGCTACCTTTTGTAAGCATTTATCACCTTTAACATGACCAAAACTATCATTAAACAGTTTGAAAAAATCAATATCGATTAAAATAAAACTCAAAGGTTGTTTGTTTACGATGCACTCTTGCCAATTTTTAATAATCGTTTTCTCTAGGGTGCAGCGATTAGCGACGCCAGTGAGGTGATCTATTTTGGCTATGTTCTCGAGTACTTTATACTTTTTAACATGCTTTGAAATGTCATGCATAATACAAATAAATAAAGGTGTATTGTTTGTGGTTGATGCAGGCATACAAGAAATTGAAAGTTCTATATCTAAACAGTTGCCGTTATTTTTTATTATTTTAACTTCTTTGGGACCATGATTGAGTGGTGTTTGATAATTATTTTTCCAACTTTCAAACATGTAAGCATAGTCATCGCGATATTGCTCTTGTAAGCAATCATGCCATTTTCTACCTATTAATAAATCTGACGTCACGTTAAAAAAACGTGCTGCAACGGGGTTTACTGATTCAAACACGCCATCTGCATTAACAATAAAAATAGCATCGGCCATGACATTCGTGACATTAATAATAGCGCTTATTTTTTCATTGTTAACGGTGTTAGAAATGCTGCTCATTAATGCAGATACAGCATTGTCGGCGTTGTTTGCTCTGCTATTTTCATTATTGTTAGACATGGTGTTGCTCATTTTTATTGTTAATGAAACTTTATGTCTAGTAGTTTATTTAATTTATGTTTTTTAAACCTTTCGGTAACCTTCTTTTTTAAGTTGTTGATTTTGCTGTGTTTTGTAAGGTGGTGCCTTTACTCAGTTTTTCATTATGCCTAGAGGGGGCGAAAAGGTGGTTAGTTTATAAAAAATTGCACAGGGATAAATCAGCTCTGTGCAATTTAAAAGTCAATAATTAAGCGTTGTTAGTTAGAGTATATCATCATTTTCAACCTGAGGATCGGCGCTTTCATAGGCTTTGCCATTACACTCAACATTAAAAATTAAACATACAGTACCGAAGTTTTTAGCTGTATCTGTGATGGTGATTGCTTGGCGGTTATCGCTTAGTTTATAACTAAAGTCTTCTGCACATGCTCCCACTTTATTAGTAATTGTTGCCCCTGTGAAAACAAAACCTTGTTCAATCGCCACTTTATCTAAGCTATAAATACCTGCAGTTTCTGTTCTGACAATTCCACCGCCAGTTGCTGGTTTGCCACCCCTAGAGTTAACACCGATCAGTTAAGGTATTTTTGATCGGTTGACCGATCTTTTGGTTGCTTCACAATACCCTTATCATCTTTTGATTATGAGGGTATTTTTATGCTTAGTCATTGGTTACTTGAT
>NZ_JADYXB010000102.1:0-510 GCF_015864485.1 Pseudoalteromonas sp. SWN166 | reverse complement strand
GCTTTTGCTCCTTGGATCAACAGGCACCTTAAGTAGCTATTTCCTCGCTTACTTATCCCAAGTAAAGTATCTTTTCCGCCACTACTGTGTTGACGCGGAACGATACCTAAAGACGCTGAAACATCGCGGCCTCTTTTATAGTTACTGCCATTTCCAACTTCATTGAAATAGGCGCTTGATACCATAGGACCAAATCCAGGTATTGTTTGGATCCGTTGGCAAATATCATTATTTTTTGCTGTTTCAACTATTAATGTACTGTAAGTTTCAATGCAGCTGTCTAAGTTACTCAATTGTGTTTCTAACTGCTTTAGTACCGCTTTAAATGCGCCTGATAATCCGGTATTTTCATCTTCTAAAATTAGGGGGATACTTTTGCGTATTGTGTTTACACCCTGATTTAAAATAATTCCGTATTCAGCAGTTAAGCCTCGGATTTGATTGCATAGTGCCGTTCTTTGTCTGACCGCTAATTCTCTCGCTTTGTGCTGTGCTTGGTTATCTTGTTGC
>NZ_JADYXB010000101.1:0-542 GCF_015864485.1 Pseudoalteromonas sp. SWN166 | reverse complement strand
CGCATACGCCTGCTTGCTGTTTCATTATTCTTTGAGGGTGAAAACAGAACGAATATTGCTAAGCGCCTAAATACAGCGCGCGCCAGTGTCAATAAATGGGTTTCAAGCTACCTTAACAATGGCATTGCTGGCTTGAACAACAAACCGATTAAAGGTCGTCCAGCTAAATTAACCTCACAACAACTAAATACACTGTCAGATTATGTAAAACAGTCAGCAAGTTCTTCAGAAGGAGGCAGACTAATGGGGAAAGATATTGCTCAGTATATTTATGACCAGTTCAACATTAGATATCACACCGATCATATTTACAAACTGCTCAAGAAGCGTGGGTTTAGTTGGGTCACAAGCCGTTCTAAGCACCCAAAGCAGTCAAATGAAAGCCAAGAGGCTTTTAAAAAAGTTCCAAGTGGAAACGATCCTTCACACCCCAGGGCATCTCCCTTTAGATCGCATTGATGTTTGGTTTCAAGATGAAGCACGGTTTGGACAACAAAATCAAACAACACGCTTATGGGCTGAAACAGGCTCGAGGCCTCGTG
>NZ_JADYXB010000100.1:0-582 GCF_015864485.1 Pseudoalteromonas sp. SWN166 | reverse complement strand
TGGAAAAATAAAAGGTCTGCTGTGCTCTTTGGATGATAAACAGGCTTTTGGTGCACAGGCCATTCTTGATGTCTATTTCGAGCGCTGGGAAATTGAAAATAGCTATGGAGAAATAAAACACCAGATGCTTGAGGATAGTATTCTTTTGCGTAGTCAGACTGTGGATGGAGTCAATCAAGAGCTCTGGGGTATATTGCTAGCCTACAATTTAATTCGAGTAGAGATAAGTCGAATAGCCAAAGAGGCTAAAGTCTCCCCGCTGAGAATTAGTTTTGTCATGGCTTTGCGGGATATACAGGATGAAATACTCTGGTGTGCCATCGCTTCGCCAGGTTCAATTCCAAAGAAATTAAGGGCAATGCGAGAACGAGTGAAACGTTATATTCTTCCAGAAAAAAGAAAACGACCCAAAAGTAGGACCGTTCGAATTTCAAAAACTCGGTACACCATTAAGTCAAAACTGTAGTGGTCAATAAAATTTGGCCACAGTTTTAGAATCTTGATATCTAACCTCAGATTCATTTGGCGCTAAACCGGCATTATAATGATGCGGCCTAACGTTGTTGTAATATCCGTTGATAT
>NZ_JADYXB010000010.1:0-143429 GCF_015864485.1 Pseudoalteromonas sp. SWN166 | reverse complement strand
AATGCCAATCCATAACTGGAATCTGACATTGTCGCAATTGGCCATCCACTTCGAAGGTAGGTTAGATGGTGTGCTAGATATTTAGCAATTTAGGCTGACACAGAATTCTGAACGCCCTCGTCAAAACGTATTCGCCTTGCTTTAAAAGCCGGTGGATACGTTTAGAAAATTAAATCTCAAACTCCCCTTCCCTCTTTCAGGACGTCTTTAGTACTTTCTAATTATCCTCAAGTAAAACAACAAAAAACTTATTTTATCACTCGTATAAATACCTATTTACAATAATGTTTTTAAGTGGAATTATTGAACAATGTAATCTAAGCCGTTTTGGGGGTATAACGCCTTAACGTTGGATTTAATAAGCTGTTATGAATATATTGGAAGCCTCTACAGATAACCTCCATTAAAAATGGATATTTTTATCTGTATGCTGTTTGTACTTCAAATATTTCAGTCACTTTAGTGGCATTATAGAACTAAGGAAGGTTTAGTGTATGCGTAAGTTATTAATATATATTTTACTCGGTTTTACTTTTTTACACTGGTCAAATTTTGCAAATGCTACATCCCTGAATGAAGCATACAAAAATCATCAAAGTAACGTTCAAGTACAGGGCTCTGGAATCGTTATTCGTATATTAAACGACGATAATAATGGCTCGCGTCATCAAAAGTTTATTCTTAAATTAAGTACAGGCATTACTATTTTAATTGCACATAACATTGATCTTGCGCCAAAAATTAATTTGCTTTCAAAAGGTGATACTGTTCAATTTTATGGTGAGTATGAGTGGAATAAAAAGGGGGGCGTAGTTCATTGGACTCATAATGATCCCAATGGATATCATGTTGGTGGTTGGTTAAAATACAAAGGTAAAATATACCAATAGCTTTATAATAAATCGATTCAGGCGAGGCCATGTTCTTTCCTCCGTTTAGTAAGACTCACTGCTTTTCGAATCTGATTTATTTCTTAATAGTGAGCTATATAAAAAGGCAGTAATAATGATACAAAAAATAGAGCAACCAGCAGAAAAGAAAGCATTTGGTTTATGGAGTGCGATATTTTTGGGTATTGGCTCAATGGTTGGCGCTGGTATTTTTATCGTTATTGGAGAAGCGGGTGTAATTGCGGGAAATTTAGTTACTATGTCTTTTGCAATTGCAGCAATTATCGCGTTATTTTGTGGCTATTCATTAAGTAAACTTGCTGTTCGCTACCCTAGCCGAGGTGGGATTGTTGAATATCTTATTCACGGTTACGGCGAAGGCGTATTTTCTGGTGCTCTTGGGGTGCTCTTTTATTTTGCTCAATTAGTAGCAATAGCTGCTGTATGCAAATCTTTTGGAACCTATGCCGCGACCTACTTTCCAAAAGAGGATACTCATTTATTCATTAATATTTTTTCAGTTAGTGTGTTGTCTTTTTTCGTTATCGTAAATTTTATTGGTGCATCAATTGTCGCCAAAGCTGAAAATCTTATTGTGATTATTAAACTATTCGCTTTAATTATTTTTACTGTATTAGCATTATTTTACATTCAACCCGCACGATTATCGTTAACTAATGCACCCGATACTTTAAATGTTTTTTATGCCTTAGGTTTAACATTTTTTGCCTTTCAAGGGTTTAGCGTAATTACCAATAGTGTTGAAGATATGCAAAGCCCAGAAAAAACTATGCTAAAAGCCATGGTTATTGCAATTTTACTTGTTACTGTTCTTTATATAGCTGTTTCTGTTGCTGTGTTTGGTAATTTATCATTGGCAACTATTCTGCAAGATAAGGATTATGCTTTAGCTGAAGCTGTTCGCCCTGCATTAGGCGAATGGGGATTCAAGATTATAGCCATTACAGCCTTACTTGCCACCGCATCAGCGATCAATGCCACATTATATGCTGTTACACAAATTGGTTATACGTTAGCAAAGGAAGGTAGCTTGCCTAAACAATATGAATATCATGTTTTTAATAATACAGAAGGGTTATTAATCTCAGCAATTCTTATTGTGCCAATGATTTTATTATTAGATTTAAGTCAAATTGCCAGTATAGCGGCTATCTCTGTATTATTGATCCAAGGTTTTACTCACACCGGTCACTTATTTAAAGTTAAAGAAACTAAAGCGAAAATATCCTGTGTTATTGCAGCTGTTGTCGGCTCTTTTGGCGCAGCACTTTTTGCCATTGCGTATTCATCTAAAGCAATGCCTCATATTGTTTATTACATTCTTTCAATTTTCTTTATCGCATTTATATTCGAAGTTATTATGCGTTTATACACGAATAGAGTAATACAACAGCAAACTGCGTCTCAGATCAAAAAATAAAAACAACACGCCCTGGAGCACATAAAGCACACCTATCTCAAGTTTTAATCAATATTTGTATAGATGTTTCTATAAGCGTTTTTATAAATAATCTTTAACGCTTTTAAGCTGTTTGTCGTGTACTTTTGAAAGCAGCAATAACGAGCAAATAGCCCCAAATAACGCCAGCCCCATATCTGATTGGGTATCCCACACGTAGCCTTGCGTGCCTAAAAACGCTTCTGCGTCTTCGCCGCTTAGTACTGCAACCCACCACTCTATTAATTCGTAAAACGCGCTAAATGCTAAACATACCGAAATAACAAAGGTGATTAACCAGCCTCGACCATTTACTACTTTTTTGCGTAGCAAAATTTCGCGTGCTAGCAGCGCAGGTACAAAACCTTGAAAAAAGTGCCCTACTTTGTCGTAGTTATTACGCTCGCTACCAAATAGGTTATCGAACAAAGGGACTTCGGCGTAGGTGTAATGCCCGCCAATCATCAGCACAATACAATGCGCTAAAATAAAGGTGTATAAAATAGGGGTAAGTTTAAAGTGGCTATATGTGCTTGCTAGCAGCACTAAACCAATAATTGCGGGAATAACTTCAAGCAGCCATGTAAATTGATCTTTTGGGTTAATACCAGACCAAATTAATACAATAAAAAATAGGCTCAGCCATAAATACTTCATTTAGAATCCTTGTCTAAATTGATCAAATTTACGGCATTTTACGCCTTTGAAATAAACGATGCTACCTATAGTTTGTTTTTGCGCTTAGCCTATTAAACAAAGTTGGAAAAAAGCGTTTAATTGTAGGCGCCCAACCACTTAAACCTTTACCCACATTCACTTCGTCTTTTTTATTACTAATGGCGTTAATCATTTTTTTAGCAGCTACGCTTACATCCATGCCATTTTCTATCGACTCTTCTGGTTTATTTTGCGCTATGCCTTGCTCGTTTAGTGAGTTATGCGCAATCGCTGTTTTAATAGAGCCTGGGCAAATTGTTAAACAATGAATATTATGTTGTGCTACTTCTGCACGTAGGCAATCCATAAAGCCAACAACCGCATATTTAGAACCCGAATAACCTGTTCTAAATTTTGAACCTACTTTACCCGCCACACTACTAATAGACACAATTGAGCCACTGCGCCTTGCCACCATAGTAGGCAATACGGCTTTAGTCAGTGCAATTAAGCCAAAGTAATTAACCTCCATTAATTGGCGATACACGTTAAAGTCGTTTTCTAAAAATAAGCTACGCTGCGATACGCCGCCGTTATTAATTAAAATATCAATTGCAGGAAGCTCGCTCATTTTCGCAGTTATTGTGCTTAGTACCAGCTCTGGCTGGGCTAAATCAAGCGGCACAATTAAGTGCCCTTCGCCTTTAAGGGTGGCTTTTAAATCATTGAGTTTATCTACATTACGCGCCGATAAAATAACGCGCGCTCCAAGCTCTGCAAATTGTATAGCAAGCTCTTTACCAATCCCTGACGATGCGCCGGTGATCCACACTGTTTTATTATTATATTGCATAAGCACCTGTAATTAATTTTTATTAGTTAAGCCTTTGTAGGACCTGCTATTGCGTTTACTTCATCTTCTAATGTTTTATAAAAACCCATTAAAAATAGTAGCTCAACAGTTACGTACAAAGGGCCAATAATTAAGCCAATTAGATCATCTACAAACGCCGGTTTTTTACCTTCGTAATAGTGCCCAATAAACTGTAATACCCAGCCAAATACAAACACACCTACGCCAATACTCAACCAAGGCCAAAACGCCATTGCCGCAATAGGCTGAGCACCAACAAGGAGTAAAGTGAATATCACGGCCATAATAAAGCCAAGCGAAAAGCTCAGCATAAAATAATAAACAACCGACGCTAATACAAAAAGTTGTGCACCATCAATTACTACACTACCAAGGGGTATTTGAATGCGCGCTAGTAAACACAACGCTGCAAATACAATGAGCGGAATACCAATAAAGTGCGTTAGTACATTACGCTTAGAACGATGATATAAACCATATTTACCAAGTTGCTGTTGAAGTGTTTTCATTGTTTAATCCTACTTTATTTTTATATGCAATGTTAACTTTAGCAAACATCAGTACAACAACAATGTCAGGTATCCGACATTATTTAAATTAAACAAATGCAGAAATGATCTTACCGGGCTCATGCTCACCCTGCATGCCCATACGATCCGACCCTTTTTGATACTCTTGCTCAAGCATTTTTTGAAGTTCCTCTATTTTATCAGCAATTGCGCTAGGGTCTGCGCCCTCACTTTGCTGTTCTTTAATGAGCTCTTCTATTGTCGCTTTCAGCTCGTCTATTTTGTTTTTGTTTACACCTAAGCGCTGATAAACCAGCGCTTCTTGAGCACTTTCTAAAAACGTTAGTTCTTTAGGGGCTGAGGTAATGCCTTTAGTATCACTTGTTTTTACGTTAGGGAGGGTATTAGTTGCCGCAACTTCGCTTGGACCTGCCGCTTTATTTACTGTAGGAGAGTTATAATTACTGTATTGATTTTTAAAGGTTATTGTAGTCATTAGCTCAAATCCATTGTTGCGTTACATTATCTGTAGCAATTTTGGTTCCAACTAAATAAAACAGCCTCTATTTAAGCCTGTGTAGCACGCGCCTGTAACTTTTGTTTATCTAAAACAGTTATGCGTTGATACCCCAAACTAATAGCTTGTAAGCTAACAAGCTGTTGCAGTATTTGATTAATAGTTTGGCGCGTTAGGTAGGTCATATCAGCAAGTTGCTGCTGAGATAAAACAAGCGGTGTTAAGTGCTCTGTATGCTCGCTGAGCATTAAAAGTCGATTGCATACTTTTTGCTCAGCACTTAGTAATGCGTGATCTTCCATTGAGGTAAACATTAGGCGTAACTTTTGTGCCAACAATAAACCAAACTCTTGCCAATATTGTGGCTGTTCGTTTAATAGCTGTTCAAGCTCGCGTTGGGGCACGTAAAAAAGCACAACATCAGTTTGTGCATATACGTCGTGAGTACGCAGGCCACCATCAAACAAGGTTACTTCGCCAAACCACAGTGACGAATCAATAAAACTGAGTACAGCTTCTTTGCCTTCGTTACTTACGCCACTAATACGCACTACTCCGTTAAGTACGGCATAAATTCCATCGTGCTTATCACCTCGCAAAAATAATGATTGCTGAGCCTTTAGCGAGAGCGTTTTGCCCTGCGTTAATAAAAAGCTTTTTAAATAAGCGCTACGGTTTTTAAACCAATGCCCTTGCTCTATTACGTTTTGCTGCTGTGGAGTCATTATTTACTGCATTTGCTTATTAAATGGCTGTTTTTCGATAACCAATTTTTTAGGGAAATTTAAATCAGTTGCTATAACAAAATCATCGTAAGGATCATTACCCGAAAACAGCTCAGTAATTAATGTATCGTTTTTATAAACATTAACGGTTACACCGCTGCCCATACCGCCTGAGTTAATAATATAATAATGATATTCGCCGTTACTGAAAAATAAAATACTCTCGCCAATACGCCCTACTTGCCTGTAGTAACTACCAAATGGTGCATCCGGTGTTGCTTCTTTTTCAAGCCCTATGTCATTAACTCTACCAAATCGATAACTAAGCGATGAGTCATCTTTTGCAACACAAATAGAAAGCACTTTATCGGTAGGTTCTAACTTGTAGGCTGTACTTTCATCTGGGTTACGCACAACTTTATGCATTTTTGCGTTAATGTAGGCTGCTTCATTACTTTTACAATGTGTTGCCAGCATACCGACCACTAAAGCGGGTTCGTCTTTTTGAGCTGCTGGAGGTGTATTTACTTTGTTATTAGAGGGTAAGTTACTTGCATTACTATTTAGCTGAGGGCTATCTTGTATTGCCATGCTTTGGTCGTCACAACCAAACAGTGCAAACAAGAAGAAAGAATAAAAGCTCGCTAAAAATTTAATGCGCATAATAAAATCCATCTATGAGAGAGCCTTTAAAATAGCGATAAAACTAGCGACTCGCAACACTCTTATGCGTAATACTTTATAAGTTTATTTTTAAACCATCTTCTGCAAAAACTACGTTACTTTTTAGTGATTTAATTAACGATTTTTTAAACAGTTGCTGATTTTTTAATGACCGATTCATAAAATGAGATAGAACCGCCGTTTGATGCTTTTTCATCAATTGCGTTGTACATAATCACTACATAGGCATTTTTGCTAAGTTAGTAAATGTACCTATTTTGTTAGTTGAGTGACCAACGGCCGACTTACTAATTTTAGTGCGTATTAAAAGCCGGTTTAAACACCTTATTAAAGTGTTTAAATAACTAAATGAATCAATAATTGGTTTTCTTATAATAAAATGTTGTTACACAACTATTTAAAACGGTTTTTTATAACCACCTGTAATTTATAATTTAAATAAAATTAAATCCAAAAAACATACATTTTAAAAACAATTTAGTCTCATTTTATTAAAACAATAGTTGACCCTATTTAAAATTTAAACTAGCATTTCTGGAAGCGCTTCCACAAAACTCAGTTAAATGAATTTTTCTGGAAGCGCTTCCATACATTTGACAATGTTTATAATTACACAATAACAGCCCCATACAGCTGTTAATAATAATGATAAAAGTGCGAGGGAAACCGAATGTCCAACCATATTGTAAGAAAAACAAAGATAGCGACCAGCCTATCTCTGATTTTAGGCGCATCAATCTCTTTACCTGTATATGCACAAGAAGCAAATACAGATGTTGAAGTAATTCAAGTTACTGGTTTTAAAAGCAGTATTAAAGAGTCAACTCGATTAAAACGCGACGCCGCAGGTGTTGTAGATGCTATATCAGCTGAAGATATTGGTAAATTCCCCGATACCAACTTAGCCGAGTCGCTACAGCGTATTACGGGTGTGTCGATTGATCGTTCAAATGGTGAAGGCTCTAAAGTAACGGTTCGTGGTTTTGGTCCCGACTACAATATGGTAACCCTAAACGGTCGTACTATGCCGGCAGCTTCATTGCCTTCAGGCGGTGGTACACCAAGCTCTCGTGCTTTTGACTTTGCAAACTTAGCGTCTGATAGCGTTAAGTCGGTTGAAGTATATAAAACAGGTAAAGCAAGTATTGCATCAGGTGGTATTGGCGCAACAATTAATATTAATACGGCTCGCCCACTCGACAATCCAGGCTTTGTTTCAAGCATTGGCGTAAAAGCATTACACGACTCAACAAACCGCGTTGGTGATGACATAACACCAGAGCTTTCGGGCTTAATTAGCTGGACCGACAGTGAAGCTAAATTTGGTGCCTCGTTAACTGCAAGCATGCAACAGCGCGATAGCTCATCAACAGGTGCGTTTGTAAATCAATGGAATACATCTGCTTTTGACGGCACAATTCCACAAGCTGCAGACGATATTGTTTTAACTAATGCACCCGCTGTTGGTCAGCTTTATTCAATGCCATCAGATTTGCGCTACACCATTGCCGACAGAGAACGTACTCGTACAAACGCACAATTAACGCTGCAGTACAGCCCAATTGACGATTTAACAGCCACGCTTGATTACACGTACTCTAAGCAAGACTTGTTCGAAGCCCGTGCTGAGCAATCAATATGGATGGATAACTACAAAAGCGCGCTAACATTTGACGATAACACGGTAAAAACCCCTATTTACTACCGAGAAGAACGTCGCGATCAGCAAACACGCGATTTAGGTTTAGCGTTTCAAGAGCTAAACCAAGTTAACCAAAACGACTCTATTGGTTTAAACGTTGAGTACTATTTCAACTCAGAATTGAGCTTTATGTTTGATGCACACAATTCAAAAGCCACTAGCAAACCAGATGCACCTTACGGCAGCTGGGTAAACGCAGGCTTGGGCGCAAACGTAGTTAACGCACAAGAAGTTGATTTTAGCCGTGAGCTTCCATCAATGAGTATCGATTTTGATGATTGCCGCCGAGACAACCTAAATTGTAATAACACGTTAGATGCCTCTGATGTGGGTACGTCTATTTTAGATTCTAACTTTGCTCGCCAAGAGTCTGAAATCACAGAATTTAGAATCCATGGTAAATACGAAATTGAAAACGGCGCAATTGACTTTGGTATAGAGTCTCGCTCTATGGAAAGCCATTCACTGCAATCACTTACACGTAATACAATGGGTAACTGGGGGATAGAAAACCCAGGCGAGCTACCTGATGGCTACCTAAACCCAACAAACTTTTTAGCTGAGTTTGACGACTACGATACATCTGGCTCGTTCAACCAAGGTTATACCGGCAGCGCATCGCAAATTGGTTACTGGGCAGGTGAAGAATACGGCTTTAACTTTGCAGCCGATGGCGCATTTGCAACTAATCGCACCATTGAAGAAGATATAACCGCTGCGTTTGTGCAATTTACTTACAACGGTTACATTGGCGATATGCCATACAACATTGTTATTGGCGCACGCCAAGAGTCTACCGACATTACCTCAACGGCTAATATCGATTTACCTAACGCAGTAGCATGGGAAGGTAATAACGACTTTAACGTTCGCTTTGGCTCAGATAAAGAAGATTTCACCCTTAAATCTAGCTATGATCACTTTTTACCAAGCTTTGACTTTGACATAGAAGTAATTGAAAACGTAAAAGCGCGTTTTTCTTATAGCACTACAATTGCTCGCCCAACTTACGACAACTTAAGTTCAGCAGCGACTGTTGGTGTACCGGGTGCCCCTACTCTTTTAGCGGGTTCTTCACCGGCTACAGCGTCAACAGGCAACCCTGGTTTAGTGCCGCTTGAATCAGATAATATTGATGTATCGGCTGAGTGGTACTTTGCAGAAACAAGTTATGTGTCGGTAGGTTATTACACTAAAGACATCGAAAACTTTATTGGTTTAACACCAATGACACAAAACTACTACGGATTACGCGATGCAACAGCGGGCCCTCGCGCTCAAGCTGCCATTGCTGAGCTAGAATCTCGCGGACTTGCAGTAACCGATTCAAACTTATTTCAAATGGTTGCCGCAACAGAAAACAACGTTGATTTTGACTCTATGACCTACGAAGAGTTTGAAGCCGCTTACGATGTAATTGCTAACAGCGACGACCCATTACTAGAATTTACAGCGCAAGTACCTACCAACAATAAAAATGCCACCATTGATGGTTTTGAAGTTGCCTTTCAGCACTTTTTTGGTGAAAGCGGCTTTGGTGTGCAAGCAAACTACACCACAGTTAATGGCGACATAGACTTTGATGTAAACGCCGACCCTACTACTACACAATTTGCATTAGTGGGTTTAAGCGATACAGCTAACTTTATTGCAATGTACGAAAACGATGATTTTCAAGCACGTATTGCTTACAACTGGCGTGATAAGTTTTTAAATAGCGCAGCTCGATACGTAAATGAGCCAGGCTTTACTGAAGAATATTATCAAATAGACTTTAATGTTGCGTACAACTACAGCGAACAACTATCGTTTTTTGTTGAAGGCCTTAACATTACTGAGCAAAACAGCCGCGAACATGGTCGCACGTCAGTACAATTGTGGAACCTACAACAGCTAGGCGCACGTTACAATATTGGTATGCGTTACAACTTCTAAAGGTAATACAAAGTAAAGCCGTTAGTTTTTACTAACGGCTTTACTTTGTATTTAAGCTGAGTACAGGTTATTTATAACAATAATAATGCTAGTTTAAATGTTATCAACTTTAGGGTGTTAACTCATGACCAAACCAATAACAAAAATAGTCGTTTTAGGTGGTGGTACTGCCGGTTGGCTAAGCGCAGGCTTATTAGCCGCTGAACACCCGCACCTTAGTGTTACGTTAGTTGAGTCGGCAAATGTGCCTATATTGGGCGTGGGCGAAGGCACGTGGCCGTCAATGCGTAACACGCTACAACGCATTGGCATTAAAGAAATTGATTTTATAACCCAGTGCGACGCGTCATTTAAGCAAGGTTCTAAATTTATAAATTGGCGTAACCTCAGCGAGGGAGAAAACTACTACCACCCTTTTATGAATCCACAAGGCTACGAGCACACTAATTTACACGCCAGTTGGCAACGTATTGCACCTGATCAAAAATTTGCCGACGTTGTTAATATGCAAAGCTTTGTATGCCAAGCCGCACTTGCACCAAAGCAATTACAAACACCTGAATATGCAGCGGTCACCAACTATGGTTATCATTTAGATGCGGGTAAATTTGCTGAGTTTTTAAAAAATCACTGCGTTAAAAACCTAAACGTTACACATATTACTGACGATGTAACCCAGGTTATTAACGACGATCATGGCTATATTGCCTCATTAAAAACAAATAATAATGGCGATATAACGGGTGATTTATTTATAGATTGCTCAGGCTCTTGCGCTCGTTTAATTGGTGAGCATTTTAATAGTGAGTTTATAGCGCAAGATCATATTTTATTTAATAACAGCGCTGTTGCGGCGCAAATACCTAATGCACACACCGATCAACCAATTGCCTCTGCAACACTATCTACAGCGCAAAGTAACGGTTGGATTTGGGATATAGCCCTGCCAACACGCCGTGGCACAGGTTATGTATTTAGTAGTAAATATCAAAGTGATGAATGCGCAACAAATACACTAAAAAGCTACATAGCCAAAAGCACCAGTGAGCAACAAGCTGAGCAACTTAACTACCGCGTATTAAAATTCAGCCCTGGTTACAGGCAACAATTTTGGATTAAAAACTGTGTTGCCGTAGGTATGTCAGCTGGCTTTTTAGAGCCACTTGAAGCGTCAGCTCTTGCTATGGTTGAGCTTTCAATTAGCATGATAAGCGAGCAACTACCGCAAAACCGCACACACATGAGCCAGCTTGCAAGTCGTTTTAACAGCCGCTTTAGCACTCGTTGGCAGCGCGTTATCGAGTTTTTAAAACTTCATTATGTGTTAAGCGAGCGCGACGACACTCCTTATTGGCAAGATATTAGTAATTTAAATACCGCGCCCGAACGCCTGCAAAACTTACTTAAACTTTGGCAATTTCAGCCCCCTAGCCGCTTTGATTTTATTGAAAATGAAGAAGTGTTTTCATCAAGCAGTTATCAATACGTTTTATATGGCATGGGCTTTAATACACAAATAGTATCTGCACAAAATACATTTAACGACCCACGTGCTGGGGATTACTATTATCAACAAAATCGCGAAAAAATAGCGCAGTGTTTAAATGGACTGCCAAGTAATCGCGCGCTTTTAAATCACCTTTCATCAAATAATGGGCAGCCACATAATGACTAAAACAAACGCTGTTAAAAACGTAGTAATTGCTGGAGGTGGCACCGCTGGTTGGATGGCCGCAGCGGCACTTGCTAAACTAGTTGGTAACAATATAAACATAACCCTTGTTGAATCTGACGATATTGGCACTGTAGGTGTTGGCGAAGCAACAATTCCGCCTATTCGTACATTTCATAAATTGCTGGGTATAAACGAGCAAGCATTTATGAAAGCCACTCAAGCCAGTTTTAAATTAGGTATTAGCTTTGAAAACTGGGGCGATGAAAACACGCATTATATTCACTCATTTGGCGCAACGGGCAAAGAATGTTGGGCGGGTGAATTTCATCACTTTTGGCTGCAAGGTAAAACTTTAGGAATAAACAACCCTTTTGGCGATTACTGCTACGAACTGCAAGCCGCTAAAAGCGGTAAATTTGCGTTTAATCAGCAAAACCTCATTAACTATGCTTACCATATGGACGCCACACGTTACGCGCAGTTTTTACGTGAATTTTCAGAGCCATTAGGTGTAAAATGCATTGAAGGTAAAATACAAAAAGTAGTAAAAAACACTAAAACGGGCCATATAGAATCATTGATTTTAAATAATGGCGAGCACATTAACGGCGACTTTTTTATTGATTGCACCGGCTTTAGAGGCTTATTAATAGAGCAAGCATTGCATACTGGCTACGAAGACTGGTCGCATTTACTACCGTGTAACAGCGCCATTGCGGTGCAAACAAAATCAACCAACGAGACCGTATTGCCACTTACCCGATCTATTGCCCATAAAAGCGGCTGGCAATGGCGTATACCGTTGCAAAACCGTGTAGGTAATGGCTTAGTATATTGCAGCCAATATATGGATGACGAGCAAGCCAAAGCCTTACTATTAAATAACATTGAAGGTGAGACGCTTACAGAGCCCCGTGTTATTAAATTTAAAACTGGTCGTCGCTTAAAAGGCTGGAACAAAAACTGCCTAGCGCTTGGCCTTGCCAGCGGATTTGTTGAACCACTTGAGTCCACCAGCATTCACTTAATTATGTCGGGTATTATTCGCTTTATGCGTTTATTTCCGTTTAATGGCATTACCAATCACGCCATTGACGAATACAACAAACAACTTAAAATCGAAATTGAAAATATTCGCGACTTTATTGTGCTGCACTACAAAGTAACTAATCGCGATGACAGCGAGTTTTGGCAGCATTGTAGCGCGATGGAAGTGCCAAAAACACTTCAGCATAAAATTGATTTGTTTAAGCAAACCGGCCGTGTATTTTTAGACGATGGCGATATTTTTAGAGTCGATTCGTGGGTGCAAGTTATGCTTGGTCAAGGTATTGAGCCTAATCAACATCACTTAATAGCCAGCATGATGAGCGATGAAGAACTCACCCGTTTTTTACACGGTATTAAGCAACAAATAGAGCAACGCGTAAGCCAATTACCACCCCATCATGAGTTTTTAAAGCAGTATTGCCCAGCATAAAAAAAGCCCTTATTAGGGCGTGTTGTTCTTTGGCGGTTGAATTTGCAGCAGTATGTTTGGTTTTTAGGCAAGGCAGAGCCTATGTAGTGTGGTTATTCCCCATAAATAGGCGATAACGTAGCATAAATGCCAAACATACGCTGCCCGTAGGGTTCTGCCTAGGGGCAATTTACTCTTTGTTGCTCGGTTTTCACTTAGCCCACTAGGTTACAAACCTCTCGCCGCGATTAAATTGCCCCTAGATTGAACAAATTTCAATCCACAAAGATCAACACGCCCTCAGGGCTTTGGGTACACACAACAACTTTTACGTTTTATTATTCACACTTAACCATGGCGCTTTTAGCGCTTTGTGGCTCAAAGCTAATATCTGCAACTGAAACGTTAAGCTCTCCTGCCGTTTTAATAATAAAAGGGCTGGTTACTCTGGCAAAATCAACGCCCTTTTTAGTAAAACACGTTAAATCTATACTCATGGTTTGCCATGTATTTAAAGTAGCATTTTCAAGTTCATTGGTAATATCAAGCTCGCCACCACAACCTTGTTCGCACTTCATTGCAAGGTATGTTTTTGAGCTAGGTATTTGGTTTACTTTATAGCTAAAGCTAAGGGCCGAATTTGCTTCAATGTAGGCCACTTTGTCTTCGGTAAAGTTACTATTAATTTCGATGTAGCTGGCTGCAGTACCATCAAAATTAAATTGCATCGCATCTTCTTGAATCGCTTTGTCTTCAGTGCGGTAAGTGATGCCGCCAAGCTTTACACTGTTACTTGCTACTTGGTGCTGCTCGCTGTTTGAATTTAAAAACAAACGCCACGGTGCTTTAAAGCTGCCATTAAATATAGATAGCGGCGCAAGGTTACTAATATCAACACCTGAGTCTTCATTTAGATTATTGCCAAGCGTACTTTCGTCTTCATACGTTAAGCCAAAGCCATAGGGTAATAATGGTGAGTAATCAGTATCGCCCTTATTTACTGCGGTTTGCAGTGGCGATTTAGGCCACGAGAAAGACAACTTACCTTTAAAGTCGTATTGTACCTGCCCACTTACATCCGCTAATAAAACATCTGCAATGCCTTTTCCTTCAGTGCCAGGAAGCCATGCTGCTACAAATGCATCTGACGCGTTTAGCTCGCTATTAACCCACATTGGTCTGCCCGATATAAACACCGATACCACCGGTATATTTTGCTGCTTTAATGTTTTTAATATTTTAAGAGAGCGTTTATTGTTACGTTCAAACTCAAGGTTATCTTTATCGCCATGCCCCTCTGCGTATGGTTCTTCGCCAAATACAACAATGGCTACATCGGGTTTGGTATCAAACGTGCCACTTGGGCTTAAAATAGCATTACCGCCAGCAGCCTCTATTTGCGTTTTTAACCCTGCATAAATAGACGTTGCTCCAGGAAAATCTGCATTTTGATTATTAGTTCCCTGCCACGTAATACTCCAACCACCCGATTGCTTGCCTATGTTATCGGCCGCATCGCCTGCTATAAGTATGTTGTTTGATGGGTTAAGCGGTAATAAATGGTTGTTGTTTTTAAGTAATACTAACGACTCTTGTACGGCTTGGCGGGCAATATCGCGATGTGCTGGCGCACCTATTAGTTCTAATTTACCTGAATATTTTCGATTTGCGGGACTTGGTTTATCAAATAAACCCGCGCGTAATTTAACGCGTAAAATACGTGCTACGGCGTCATCTATTCGCGCCATTGTTATTGTGCCCGCTTTTACTTGTTTAATTGTATTTTCATAAAGCGGCTTCCAGGCACCCGTTGGCACCATAAAAATATCAAGCCCTGCATTAACAGCTTGCGGGCAGCTTTCATTTGTACAGCCTGCAACTTGTCCGTGCCCGTTCCAATCGCCTACAACAAAGCCATCAAAACCCATTTTTGTTTTTAGTACATCGGTAAGTAAGTATTTATTGCCGTGATTTTTTTTTCCATTCCAGCTATTAAACGATGCCATAACCGACTGACTACCTGCTGTTAAGCCACCTATATAACCTTGTGCATGAATGTTATATAAAACCTCTTCGCTATCAATGTTGTCACCCTGATCGTCGCCATCTACCGTGCCGCCATCGCCTAAAAAGTGTTTAACGGTACTAATTACGCGTTTGTCACTTAAAAAGTCCTCATCAGCTCTGCCTTGTAGTCCGTTTACAATTGCCGCTGAATATTCACGTACTATGCTTGAATCTTCTGAGTAACCTTCGTACGTTCTGCCCCATCGGTCATCGCGCACAACAGCAACAGTCGGTGCAAATACCCAATCTATGCCCGTTGCCATTACTTCTATTGCCGTAGCCGCTGCAATTCGCTCAATTAATGCGGGGTTATTTGCTGCACCTAAACCAATATTGTGCGGAAATAACGTCGCGCCAATTACATTATTATGACCATGTACTGCATCTGTGCCCCACATAGTAGGAATTTTACTGCCATCAATTGAGTCATCAACCGATGCCTGATACATACTCTCAGCAAGCGTTATCCAATCTGCAGGCGTCGCATGTTTATTCGCATTCGGAAAAGAGCCACCGCCATTTAAATACGAACCAAAACCGTATTTGCGCATGTCTGCAGCGGTTATATCGCGGATTTCAGGTTGGATCATCTGCGCTACTTTTTGCTCAAGCGTCATTGTTTTTAAATACTGAGCAATTGTTTTTTTAATTTCAGGCGTTTTTACTACCTTGCTTTTAAGCGTTGGCCAAAGTGATAAATTACCTTGCTCATGCTCAGCACTTTTGTCTAACGCGCTTTGGTTATTATCAGCGTTAGCCTCTTGTTTATTACACGCACTTAAAACGCATAATCCGCCTATTAAAATAGGGAGCATTCGTAACCTGTTAGTGTTTAAGCTTTTTTTCATTTTTATAGCCCTGTGTTGTGTCAGTGTGTTTTTGTGCAGCGCCTATTTGTTATTTAAATTTAACTATTGACCTACTTAGCAATAGCCACTAATCTAAATATGGAAGCGCTTCCTTAAAGTTATTAAATACCATCCTTAGTGATTAATCAAATTAAATATGGAAGCGCTTCCATCAATGCAATTTATAAACTATAAATAAAAGCAAAATTTACTACAAAGAAGCAGAGGTTTTCTCTTAATGAAACAATTATCTTTACCTAGTGGCTCACCACTTTTAGCCAAAAATTTTACTTATGGTGTAGCTACGGCCTCATTTCAAATTGAAGGCGGCGCAACCGATCGCTTGCCATGTATTTGGGATACCTTTTGCAGTAAAGAAGGCAAAATAGTCGATAATTCAAATGGCGATATAGCTTGCGAGCACTACACTCGCTGGAAAGACGATATAGACCTAATAGAGTCATTAGGCGTAGACGCTTACAGACTCTCAATTTCGTGGCCACGAGTAATGACTAAAAGCGGTCACTTAAACCCTACCGGCGTTAAGTTTTATACCGATATTTTAGATGAGCTAAAACGCCGTAACATTAAAGCTTTTGTAACGCTTTACCACTGGGATTTACCACAACACATTGAAGACGAAGGTGGTTGGCTAAACCGTAACACCGCTTACGAATTTGCCCATTACACAGATTTAATTACCCAAGCTTTTGGTGAACGCGTGCACTCGTACGCCACTTTAAACGAACCATTTTGCAGCTCATTCTTAGGTTACGAAATTGGCGTACATGCTCCGGGTATTGTAGGTCGTGAATTTGGTCGTAAAGCCGCGCACCACTTATTACTGGGTCACGGTTTGGCTATGCAAGTACTTGCTAAAAATAGCCCAAATACGCTTAACGGTATTGTGCTTAACTTTACACCTTGTTACTCAGTTACCCAAAGCGAAGACGATTTAAAAGCCACTGCATTTGCTGATGACTACATAAACCAATGGTATATGCAGCCTGTAATGCAAGGTAAGTACCCAGATATAATTTCGCAATTACCTAAAGCCCACCGCCCTGATATTTTAGAAGGCGACATGGAAATAATTGCTCAACCACTAGATTACCTAGGAGTTAACTTTTATACCCGCATGCATTATCAAGCAAGCGAAACCGACTTTTACCATGAGCTGCCACATAAAGCGCCAATGACCGATATGGGTTGGGAAATTTATCCTAAAGCGCTTACAGAATTACTTGTATCGTTAAACGAAAAATACACTCTACCGCCTATTTATATTACCGAAAACGGTGCAGCCATGGCTGACGAATTTAAAGACGGTGAAGTAAAAGACAACGATCGTATTGAATACTACCACGAGCATTTAAATGCCCTGCATAACGCAGCCGAGCACGGCGTAAAAGTAGATGGTTACTTTGCGTGGAGCCTAATGGATAACTTTGAATGGGCAGAAGGATATTTAAAACGCTTTGGCATAGTACACGTAGACTACAACACACAAAAACGAACTGTTAAAGCCAGTGGTAAAGCGTACACTAAACTCATAATAAGCCGATAAATTATCGGCTTATAACAATAAGAACACACACTGTGAACAAACTCCCTTTATACGAAAAAGTCGGTTACGCCATGGGCGATGCTGGCGCTAACTTAGTATGGCGCGGTGCGCTTGCTTATTTAGCGGTGTTTTACACCGATACATTTGGCATATCGGCGGCTGCCGCTGCCATGTTATTTTTGGTGGTAAGGCTATCTGATGGCGTTACCGATATTATTATGGGTATGATTGCCGACAGAACGCAGTCGCGCTTTGGTAAATTTCGCCCATGGATACTCTACTCGGCACCGTTTTTGGGCTTGTTTATGGTGTTGTGTTTTACTACCCCCGACTTTAGCACCACCAATAAACTTATTTATGCCTACGTAACCTACATAGGTTTAACGCTTGCTTACACCGTAAGTAACGTGCCCTACTCGGCACTTATGGGCGTAATGACACCAGACGATACAGAGCGCACAAAGCTCTCTGGTTTTAGGTTTGCAGGCGCCTTTACTGGTGGTTTATTAGTGATGGGTTTTTTACCTGAGCTAGTGGCATTTTTTGGTGGCGGCGACGATGCCAAAGGCTATCAGCTTACTATGTACTTATTTGCCAGCTTACTTATTATTTTAATGATTATAACGTTTGCGACCACTAAAGAGCGTGTAACACCGCACGCCTCAAATGAAGGCAATTTAAAATCAGAGTTATTTGATTTAACTAAAAGCCTACCATTTATAATCCTACCTTTGCTTGCTACTACCTTGTTTTTTTATTACCGCGATTTATACAGCGGCGTATTTTTTGCCCTTGTTATGGCAGCAATGACATTCGTTATTAAAAAACTACTCAATAAAGATAAGCAAAGCTTAACGGGTTCACAGCGCGATATGGTTGATCTTCTAACCAACAAACCTTGGCTGGTATTACTCGGTATTGGTTTTTTAACCATGATGTTTAACGGCATAAAATACGGTGTAATTGCGTACTACTTTAAGTACCACGTAGCTAATGAACTCATGGCTGGGCAGTATTTTATCGCCTTGTTGGTTGTATCTATATTAGGCGCACTTGCCACAGGTAAACTGGCCGAAATAATGGGTAAACGAAACCTCTTTATTGCATCGTTAATGCTAAGCGGGATACTCACTACTGCATTTTATTGGGTACCTAGCGATAACCTGGTTGCTGTGTTTACCTTTGGCTGCGCCGCTGAATTTTTTGCCGCGATGATGCCCACATTATTCTTTAGTATGCTTGGTGATTCAGCCGATTACTCCGAGTGGAAAAACAAACGCCGCGCTACAGGCTTAATTTATTCAGCGGGTACATTTGTGCAAAAAACCGGGGGTGGTTTTGCCGGTGCATTAGTATTAGTGGTACTTGCAGGTTACGGCTATAACGGCATGGATGAGCTAACTATTAAACAAGCACTCCCTGGTATGCAATTACTTATGAGCTGGATACCCGCCGCATTTGCTTTTTTAGGCGCCGCATTGATGCTTATTTATCCGCTTACTTCAGCGATGACACAAAAAATAACAGAAGACTTAGCAATTAGACGCAGTAATGTGTAAATTAACTTTTAATGACCCTTCGCGCTTTATAGTTTTATAAAGCGCGAGTAAAAACACATATAAGCTAGGACATCAATGGCGACAATTTATCAAGTATCAGAAATGGCAGGTGTGTCTTTATCAACTGTTTCAAGGGTACTTAACGACAACGACTACGTAAGCAAAAAAACTAAAAAAAAGGTATTAGAAGCAATGAAAGAACTAGGCTATCAGCCAAGTTCTATTGCGCGCTCTTTGGCCTCGAGTACTACAAACAGCGTCGGTATTTTAGTTTCTGAGTTGGATGGTCCGTTTTTTGGTCAAATGATGTCAGCCATTGAAGAACATCTCCGTATTGCGGGGAAACACGTTATTATTACCCCTGGACACAGTGACGAGAAAAAAGAAAAAAGCGGCTTTGAATTTTTAATAGGCCGTAATTGCGACGCTATTATTGCCCACGTAGAAGCAGTATCAAACGAGTACCTAATTGAGTTAAGTAAAGGTAAAACCCCTATTTACCTAATGAGCCGCTACGTTAAAGAAATTGAAGAAAACTGCATTAGCCTCGACAACGTAATGGGCGGCTACTTAGCCACTAAAGCCATGATCAACAAAGGTCATAAAAACATTGCGTACATAGCAGGCCCGCAGTTTAAAGAAGACGCGTCAAATCGTTTAAAAGGTCACAAACAAGCCCTAGCAGAGTACAACCTAACCTTTGACGAAAAGCTATTTTACATAGGCGACTTTAAAGAAACCGGCGGAAGCGACGGCTTAAGGCATTTTATTCAAAATAAAGCGCAAATAACCGCGCTTGTATGCGCCAATGACGAAATGGCATCGGGTGCTATGAAATACGCCCGCGAACACGGTTTTAACCTGCCAAAAGATTTAGCCATTATTGGGTTCGATAACGTAATTTTTACCAATTATCTCTACCCAACACTGACTACAATAGATAACCCAGTTCCCGAAATGGGTCGAGCTGCGGCTAACTTAGTACTTAAAGATATTTATAAAAAAAGCGGTATAACAGTAAAGCATGTGTTTCAGCCAAAGCTTATTTTAAGAGACTCTACACCCGATATTAATTAACTTTAAAAAGTTACGTGCAGCATGCGATATGTGCCTGTCAGCTTGCATTAAAAATCTGTTAAACCCTATTCTATATAGGGTTTAACTAGGGCGTGTTGACCTTTCGTGATTAATTTTGCAGCAGACTGTTTGGTATTTAAGCAAGGCAGAGCCTATGTAGTGTGGTTGTTCCCGATAAATAGGCGATAACGCAGCATAAATGCCAAACATGCGCTGCCCCTTGGGTTCTTTCTAGGGACGATTAACTCTTTGTTGCCTACATGGATGTCGGTAAGGGGCGTGAGCAGGACGCGGAAGCTTTGCTCGGTTTTTACTTATTCTTACATGGATGTAAGCCAGTAGGGTAACGCAGGAGCAGTTACCGAGCCCGCTAGGTTACAAACCTCGCGCCGCGATTAAATCGCCCCTAGATTGAACAAATTTCAATCCACAAAGAGCAACACGCCCAAATAAATACTCACAAATATAAAACAATATCTACATAAAAACACTACAACAATAAGCATAATAGATCCGATAATTTACCAAAACGATCGTTTTAAAGTTTATTTATGTTGTCTAATAAAAATCACTTTACTTATCTTTAATTTGGCTCTAAATTCGCGCAAATTTTATTATTAAAGTAACCTCTCAAACTTTAAAACAGTGGTTATTTACCTTCAAGAGTCGATAAACACAAATGGCCGAACTAGCCGCCACAAGCACCCCAAACAACCCTTTAGCGCCTGTTATTGGGCTGTCATTTTTTGCTATCGCATCCGGCTTTTTAATGAGCCTTATTCCGCTGTCGTTACCCGCATTTAAACTCGATGAAAACTTAGCACCATGGCTTGCGAGCATTTTTTACTTTGGCTTACTTGTTGGCGCTACAACCATTGAACGCGTGGTGGTAAAAATAGGTCATCGCTTCGCTTTTATATTATTTTTAAGCTTATTAATTGTAAGCGTACTGGCACAGCTTGCTATTCCAAATATGGGTAACTGGTTAGCGGCTCGTTTTATTGCAGGTATTGCTGTTGCTGGTGTGTTTGTCGTTGTTGAATCATGGCTATTAATGACCAACACAGCAAAGTCGCGTGCGAAACGTTTGGGCTTATACATGACCTCACTTTATGGCGGCAGCGCCGTTGGTCAGCTTGCTATAGGGCCGCTTGGCACCGAAGGTTCAACGCCTTATTTATTTGTAGCCTCGCTATTATTTTTAGCTATTTTAGCCCCTTTATTAATAACCAAAGGTCAGCCCGAAAAACAGCACCTTGAAAAACTACCACTAAAAGAAATAAAAACACTAAGCCACCCTGCAATGCTCGGATGCTTAGCTTCAGGCTTATTACTGGGCCCTATTTACGGCTTAATGCCGGTTTATATTTCAGCGCAGACTGATCAAGCTCAGTACACAGGCACACTTATGGCGGTTATTATTTTAGGCGGCATGGTCGTGCAACCGCTTGTGAGTTACTTATCTACTCGGCTTGAAAAAAGCTTATTAATGGGTATGTTTTGTTTAGTAGGTGCAGCCGGTGCTGTGGGTATATTACAAGCAAACACCTTAGCAGGATTAATAGTAAGCTACTTAATACTAGGCGCGTGCAGCTTTGCACTTTACCCGATTGCTATAACACTTGCGTGCGACTCATTGCCAATGGCAAAAATAGTATCGGCAACTGAGGTTATGCTGCTCAGTTATAGTATTGGTTCGGTATTTGGCCCTATGCTCGCCGCAAATTTATCTGATGCACCAAACGGTATTGTGTTTTATCTAGCAGGCTGTTTAATCACTACCTGTATTTATATGTTTATTAAAAGCATTAAAAATATTCGCGCGGGTAAAACACCTGTTGCAGGCTAACCTCTAGCTTAAATACACTCTTACTTATTAACTAATTCTAGCTGTTAAATACCTTGCTTTAACAGCTAAAACTATTATTTACACAAAGGTCATTTATAAATAATGAAGTAATTATTTAGCAGTGAGTTTTTTATGTGGGCTCAAAAAAAACATCTTTTTCCACCCTTGGTTTTGCGTTGTAAAAAGCCACGGCATGGGCACTAACGATAAAATAGAATAATGCACATGAGGCTGTTTTCCTGCGGCATTTCCGGTATCGCCCAGTAATCCAATTTGACTGTTTATGCTTACTACATCACCTGTACTTACAGAGTAGTCATTTAAATGTGCAAAGTAATGCACGCGCCATTTAGGTCCAAGCACTGCAACCACCTTACCGCCTCGAGTTAGCTCACCTGCAAATATAACCACACCGTTTGTTGAGGCAACTACAGGAGTGTTCTTTATGCCAAAAATATCAATTCCTTTGTGCACACCCGACCTGCCCCAAGGCTCGTACCAAAACGTATTATGATTCCAATCCTTACTTGTAGCGCCTTGTACCGGAATCATTATTTTTTCGGGGATTAGTAAGCCTATAATTAATAAAGTAGCTATTCCAATTGCAATCCACTTAAGTACTTTCACTTTTCTATCCTTGATATTTACATAACCAGTGATTTACCTATAAAGGTAAATTATTAGCCACAATACCTGAACTCATCATGAGTCGTATTTATGGTTTTATTTATGAAGTTCTATTTGAATGAAATACCCGACTAACATGTACTAAGCTAATCAACTTCAAAACAGGTTTTATAAGCAATTGAGCACTGCCCGCTATAAACAACCATGTGCCACTTTCTATTAGAGAGTCATTTAAAAAGAAAAAACTGCCAATTAAAAACCACACAGCAATCAAAAAATCGTTAAATGCACCCAACGCTTCATATCGTCGCTGAATGGTAATATGCTCTTGCCCTAAATCTAAAATAAACTGCTTACTGTTAGAGTCCATAAATACTGCTCACTCTTTTATTTCATAATTTAAAAAGCCTGTTTTCACAAGCTAAGCCGCGCCATACAATAGCAAAATTTACACAATAAAAAACGCTGGCCGATGTAAGTCAGCCAACGTTTTTATTATTTGTACAATACTTAACTAATCGTTTATTTTTTCTCTTTTTCTAAACGTTTTTTAAGGCTTAATGCAGCATCAGCGGCTAATAAACGCATAAATTCAGAGCCATTGCTTTGCTCGCCTTGGCTCCCGCCTATTACAATTTCAGGTACTAAACGGCTATTACCTAAGCTCGTAAATAAAGCAGTTTGAATTTTAACTTCTGCTTTTAACGTTTCATCAAATACATACTTAGGATCAAGTGCAGCAGACTTAGCTCTTAAGCGAGCCTCAGCTAAAACATCCATACCTAATGCTTCTAAGCGTTGTTGCTTTAAAATCTCTTCTTGCTCTTTTGCAAGCTCCGCTTTTACAGCCACTCGTTGCTGCGCAGAAATAATGGCATTTGCCTTAATTCGTTCAGCATCAATTTGCTCTTTAATTTTCAGCTTTTCAGATTCAGCACGTTGCTTAGCAATTGCTTGTTCACCTAAAGCCACTTCGGTACGTGCTTGTTGCTCAGCTTTTTTAAGGTTTTGACGTGCTAGTGCTTCATCAGCAGCGGCTTGCTTTTGCGCCTCAAGGCGAGCGTTTACTTTGCTTTCGTAGTCAATATCAATAATGCTGGCATCAACGACTGTAATACCATAAGCGCCTAAAATAGGTGCATTACGCAGTGTATTACCTTCGTCGTCCATTTTAATATTAATAGTGACACGTTGCTGTTTACTTAAATTACCTAAATCGTCAGATTTATCGCGCTCACCGGTACTAATAATTTGTTCAGTAACAAAAATACCGTTTGTTAATTGATCAGCAAAATCTTGGCTTAATTGGCCATTACCACCAGAGTAATGTTGCTCTACCGACATCATACGCGCCGACGCTTTTACATTTTCAGTGGTTGCGCGCATTAATAAATTAGATATTAGCGTTTCTTGTGAACCAAACTCTTCGTGTATTTTAAGTAAACCACGTAAAGCACCCGATTCAGCTGCTGGTACATTGCCTGGTAATCTAAAACGTGAAACACCTCGTGCGCCACCTGTTGTGGTATCTAAAAATCGAATAGGTATTAGCGGTACAATTGCGCTTGCTGTTGCACCGGCATCGCCCGTAAAGTTAATCGAAATTACTTTTTTATAAGCCGATGTAGTACCAAACGCTTTTAAATAAGGGCCGGCTTGATTTATTACGGTTAAGTTACCTGTAAAAGCAGATTGATGTACTAAACGCTCATCTGCTTCATTCCAAGAAACAACTTGCGATGTAAGCGTTGCAATTACGGCTAATACAACAACAATTGATGAAACAACAATTACATTACGACGACCAAATCGATTCATAAATGAGTCACTTTTTACTGCTGGGACTGCTTTTTCGCTATCCATTTTTATTACTCTCCATGTTTAATTTCTTTTTAACAAAGTAAATAATTTCCTGTTCACTCAAGTGTGCGCAAAAGCTACCAGAGCGATGTAACTCAACAAATGTTTCGAGGATCTCTTTTTTACCTTTAGCTGTTTTATCTTGGTTTTCTTGTGTTTGATTTTTTTCTGTTAGTTGAGTGATTAAATCATCCACTATCGTGTCTTTATCAAACAGTACGTTGTATTCTTTGGATTTTCTTACCCGACTTTTATGCACATTGCTGTAAATTACATAAAGCGATACGCATAAAATAATAACCAGTAAACTTAATCCACTAATATAAAAAATCATAAGCTCTACTTAAATTGGTTTGAATATTTAACGAGCAATAACAGTTGTAAATATTGCTACACAAATGTTAACCGAGTGATTTTACAGCAAACCTTAGTAAAAAACAGATTAAAAATAGAGTTCATCAGGTACATAGTTAGAACTGCACGTAAAAGTGAGCTTTTTTAAACAAAAAAATGCCAGTCAGTTATTAACTGACTGGCACTAAGCTAAATATTTATTAAAGTGCTTTTTACATTATTCGCATGGAGCCCAATCAACACCATTTTCACCGCACTCATGCAGCATTGTTCCATCTTCTCGGCGGGTATCTCTAAACCATTGTCCTTCAATTGTTTTAAAAATACGTACGTTGTCTGTGGTTTTGTATTTACGCCAAAAGCTAGCATCAATAGATGTTTCGTCATCAAACCTATAGGGCATAGCAGCAAGTACGGTCACTAAATCTTGAGTTTCTAGATCAGCAGCTTTGTCTTTAACATTTACCCAATCAGATAATGTTTGAAAGTCGGCATTTTCCTCTCTAAAGGCAAAGTCAGTTTGGTAAAACGATCCTGACTCAGTATAGCTAATGCTAAAACCTCGCTCGAACGGTGTATCTAAATTAGCACTAACGCATTCATCTGCTGTTGGAAAGTTAACCGATGGGCTTGTATTATCAACTCCATAAAGCACATTGCTTTGCTCAAAACTAACGTTCTCAATGCTAGAGCATCGGTAAGTACGATCGGCGTTAATGTAAACATCGTCTCTAACTGTTAATTTTCCATTTAACGACTCTTCGCCCCAAGGCGTATCTGTTGAATCCAATCGAGACAAAATAACGTCAATTTTGTCGAGTTCGTCTGTATTTTGAAGCTTTACTTGCTCATAAATAAGCTCAGCGCCTGCAAAAATAACTTTGTCGCGGTACCATGCATTTTCAAATCCATACTCTGCATCTTTTGCTGTGTCTTGGTAAATCACTGCTCTTACTTCTTCTGCGTCAGGAAACTGAGCATCTAGTTCTTGCTTATATTTATAGGCAGCTTTTAATCCCTTAACAATCGCCTGTGCTCTGTCGTACGCATCACTGTCATTATTGGCAATAAAATCTGAGTAAATTTGCTCTGTCGTCAAATTATAATGAGCAACCAAATTTTGCATAACATTCGTTATTTCGCTTTGAACATTTGCAAGCAACTCAGTATTTTCTTTAAGTGCATCACAACTTAAATTATTGCTACCAGTTTTTTGTAATTGAAGGCTTAACTGCTCCCAAATAACGGTTGTTAAAGGTGATATATTTCGAATATCTTCATCAGTCAAAGCCTCAATTGAAGGTGGAAATGACATTTGATACGCTTGCGTTACCTCTCCTAAATCCTCGTCAATTGCGCCAACGGGTACATCTACATACATAGTTGAATACGGCACACACAGCGCCTGCTCTTCTGTAAAATTAAAACTATAATTACCCGATTCTTCAGAGACTACAGAAGGTTCTGTTTGCTCATCAAAAGTACCATCGCCATCAATATCTAGCCATACTATTGCACCAGATACATAGCCATCAATAACCTTACCAGTAAGAGAAATAGTTGTTACTTCTACTGGTTCTACTTTTACAGGATCAGGCTTGGCTACTATTGGCTCTACTACGGCCGCTTTATCACCGCCACCACCACACCCAACAAGGCCTAGCGTAAACGCTAATGAAATAGCTAACTGACTTTTTTTAAAAGACATACAAAGACTTCCTTTTTTGTACTTTAATTATTATTAATCATATTGTTATAAATTGAATTGGTTACTTTAATAACAAATAAGTAATACCAATCTGCTTATATATGGGATCTATTTAACGTTAAGAAAATTACGCTAAACGAGGCAAAGATTTATGCAGGTTGATATAAATTTAAACAACTGAAATTTATTGAATTTTTATGGGGGATGGCAACAAGTTAACATGCCCTGTACCTATATCCTTGCATGGAATGTTAGATTTAGCCATTACATTTGTTAATTAAATATAACTAAGACCAACTATTGTTGACTAATATGGACTACAGGTACCTAAAATAAAGGGCTTGAGTGATAGGCAGTATTTTGTAAACGAATGTGTATCATACATGGGTTGGTTTAGAGGGCTTCGATGACTATAAAACAATTATATAAGCAAACCATCAGCATTTTTGATTCGCTCTTAAAATTAAAAAGCCACCTAATTAAGGTGGCTTATGTTTATAACATCGTGTTTTTAATGTGCCTGACTATCGTTTTCTTCACGTTTATAAATATACGTTTGTTGAGTTTTAAAGCCAAAACCAATTGGTTGAGCGCCATTTACTAGCTTAACTTTTCCACCTTCAACATTTAAATTTGGTCCAAGTATTTCAATAGCTTTTATCGGCTTATCAGAACCTTTAACCCCAGGGCCTATTAAATAAAACTGACTAACTTGCGTTACATCCGTTTCATCATCCCAATCGCACTTACCATCCGCATCATTATCTGCACACGACGGGCCTTCCCCAAAAAATAGTTTCGGTGTATCTGGTACATCATTACTTGTTGCAAATTTCACATCGTCATAAACCTTCGTTCCGTAATGTAAATGAAAGGCATAAAGCGAACCACCGCCACCCGTTAACGAACATTGGTTTTGAGTTGATGATGAAGATGCAGGCGTAAAGGAAGTAAAGTAAGCAACCCCACCAACGACCGTTGCTGCAGCAAGGGACTTTTCGCCCGTCCCTAATTCGTATCGCCACCCTTTAAATTCGGCTAATTTAACTTCAAGGTTAACAAATTTATCAACGTCATCAAGTGCGTTACCAAATGGGTCTTCATTCATTTTCATTAAATCATCTGGCACTATTGGGGCTGGAAATTCAGTAAATATTTTTGTTAGGGTGTTTTCATCACGGATCATATACAGCTGATCTTGCTCATTAGTAGCAAGTGGGTTTGAACGATTTCCGCTACCTATAACTATTGCGTCATACGGGGTATCTAAACGGGTCGTAATCACCTCACCATCATAATTGGTCTTAGTAACTTTACTAAACAGCGTTCTAGCAACTAACGGTTTATAAAAGAAACGTCTGTCTTGCGACGCTAATGTACTGCCAAGCTCCGCAAGCTTAAAATGAGTAATATCACTTTCATCGTCACTAGGAATATCTACACGCCAAATATTACCGCCAGTATCGGTTGCATAAATTCGGTCGATATACCCGTCGTAATCTGAGTCAAGCGTAGTTACATCTGCTGCAATACTGTGCTCCCCGGTAAAACCATGTTCTTCCGGCGTTAGTGCCCATACCTTTTCGCCAGTTTTAGCATTAACAATGTAAATACCTAGCCCAGTTTCATCAGTCGTTCTAATCGCCTTATCTTTGTTTGTATCGTAGCCTGCGCCAAATATCAGCAGTGGATCCTCACCAAACGCTTTAATATAAGCAATTTGAGGTTTAGACCATGTTTGCGCTAAATATTTAAACTCTTCAGAGCCACCAACTATTGGCTTATTCCATAATTTTTTCGGTTTATCTGGGTCGCTTATATCCAGGGCGTAGTAATTTTTACCGCCTCGACGCATTCCTGCAAATGCCCACACTTCATCGTTATCACTTGCTCTAATAACACCATCATTTAAACCTTCGCTGTTTGAGCCTTTATTATTAAAGAACACACTTATAGGCCCATCCATGCCATACACTTTAGTATTTGCAAGATTACTACGTAAAGCCGGAATGTTTTTTAATAAGGCCGCAGGTGTAAAAGCCCACTTTTCTTCAACGGTATTGCCTTTGTCTTCAAACATATGTAAAAAGCCGGCGTTAGTGCCAACAAGTATATAAATACTTCCATCGCCATAATCTATAGATACCGGTTTAGAATGCAAAGGGTCGCCAAAAATATTGCTTCGTTGATCTACTGATGAGTCATCACCATCTTCATTATCAACATCAACCCCTCGTGCCCAGCTAATATCATCTTCCACTAAAGTTAAACCTATATTAGGGATTAAATCAGGGGCTAAATCGGTAACCGTACTTGTCGCTAAATTTAAAATGCCTTTTACTTTATCAAAAGTAAAATCAATAATACTCCCCGTTTTATCTATATAGATTTTACGGTTATCAGGGTCTAAAGTTGATAAAAGTAAATTCACGCCACCCTGAGCTACTAAATTCCCATCTGCAGGCTTATTAGTTGGTAGCCAAAATGTTCGCGCTTTTTCATCTATTAACCCATTGTCATCTAAAGCAATTTTATCCGTTGAATCTACTATATTAGCGCCCGACACTTTAAGCTTTTTTAAATTTCCGCTCCAACGTGCACCTGTTTCTGGATAAAACATTGCAAAGTAAATTGACTCTCGGCTACGTGTTTGGTCAACATTATTACTAGCTACCGTAGGAGATGAAAAACTATCGTTAACTTCACGTATTTTCGATATTGTGTTGTTAAGCGCTTCAGAGAGTTCAGTTGAGGTATCTGCATGTAAGTATTCGCCGCCCCCCAATAAAGCGGTTTTTTCTAATAACTTTTTACCATTTGTACTCATGCCACTACCAAAACCGATAGTAAAAACTCGCCCGGTATCAGCAACCTTTGACGTAGTGTCGTACAAATCCACCTCAACATCTCTTGTACCATGTATTATCTGAGCTAAAGCGGCTAAATAGCTATTACTTGTAGTACTAGGATATGAACCAAAAGTAGATTTGTATAAAGCTCTTATATCATCATTTCGGGTAATATCTTGTGTCGGATCACCATCAGTCATTAATATTAAGCTAATTGAGTTATCACAACGCTCATCTGCACCAACAGCCTGTTGAAAAGGAGAAACATAACGAGGTATATCACTACCACTTTGCTCTCTCTCAATCGTAGTATCGCGTTTGTCCGTATTTTGCCCATACCAAACCGTCTGCCCCGTCATATATAGGTAAGCTTCCCATAAGGTCTCAGTAATAGGTGTATTCCCGCTAGCAGGCAGCTTTTTTATTTGATCCAATATTTTATCATGTGAGGAGCCTAGGCCAGCCATAACATAACCACCATCATTGCCATTAAAACGCATTAAACCAAAATCAATCGAGCTGTTATCATTTACTAATTGGGTCATAGCGCTTATACCAGCATCGATTTTTCTAGGGCCCCCATTAGGCAACTTAGTCTTCATACTTCCTGAAGTATCAAACACAATAAGCACGCGAGGGTTTTCATCGGTTTCAACATTATGGTTTACGTATAGCTCTATATCTTCGGCAAATACAGAAAGGCTAATACCCACCCCGAATAACAAGGCAGCTATTTTTTTTAGTTTGAATTGCATTTTTAAATCCCTTTATTTGCGCTTTTTATTTTTATTGCACAAGTTAATAACTACTCTATTCCTTGTTTAATTTTTAGTAATATGGAGGTGGGACTAAAAATTAAAACCAAGATAATATCTAGCTATTTATCACAAAACAGTGATTAGCATCCACGTGTCGTCAATGCTATAAAATATATATTACTTCGATTTTAAATAAAAACAGACTAAAGTCAAAGACATTAGGTTTTATTATCAATTAAAAACAACAACTTAAATAAAACAATCCCGTTTTACTGTACAGTTTAGTCACGTCAAAAAATAATATTTTTACCTATGTTTCTATATTTATAGATCTATGTTTTAGCTAACAAGTACTTACCAATATAAATTAGTAACGTAAGGCTATAAAAATCACTCTTAAGAGTACTATTATTCAGTAAAGCTGTTTTATTAAAAGGAGTGTATTTAATAGGTAACTACGGTTATGCAAACATACAAAAAAGCCCATATTAGGTGCTACCTAATATGGGCTTTTATACTCTCGCTAAATTATAAGCGCTTTATGCAAGCATTCTTATAAAGATAACTCTTTTTTAGCGCGAGTTAAGTTATGCGTTACAAGTGAGTTTTTAGAAATTTGAACCGCTTCATATAAATCAGAAATACCCGCAGTGTCTTTTTGAGCCTTAATACGCGCTACACCACGGTTACTTAATGCAAACGATGTAAGCTCACGTACTTTTAAACGCGGACCATGGCTTTGCTTAAGCAATGCAATTGCTTGTGTACAAATAGCTTCTGCTTCTTCGTAGTTTTTTGATTCAACAGTTAAAGCACAGCTATTAAATGATTTTTCAAATGCTGGGGCTGCAGTTACAGAGTCTTCAATAACCATTAATTTATAATCACCTTGATTAGCCATTGCAGCAGCTGAGCAAGTTAATAATGAGCCAAGAGCGATGGTTTTTAAAAGTGTAAATTTCATGATTATATTCCTAATTAGTTAAGTCGTACTTGTTGCCGACAAATAAACTTTAGAGTGTTAGCTCAATTACCACAAACGATAAAAACAAACCTAATAAGTGAATAAATCTAACCTATAGACTTTAGTCTAACATCTATAAAAATACTTAGTAATTACAATTAGTTAAAAACCATGCAAATCACTAAACAATAAATAGCAGAATACAGTTTTTTTATTTTTTAATAACACAATACAAAGTTAATAAACACGAAAAAGCCGATGTTGGGGTTTAACCCAACATCGGCTTTTTTACTCTCGCTATTTTATATCATGCTTTAGTAAGCACTTTATAAAACACGTTATAAACGTTTTTTATAACGATAACTCTTCTTTAGCGCGAGTTAAATTGTGCGATACCATTGTGCTGTTAGACAATTTTGATGCTTCGTATAAATCAGCAAGTGCAGCAGTATCGTTATGCGCTTTTAAACGTGCAACACCACGGTTGCTTAATGCGAATGACGTAAGTTGGCGTACTTTAAATTTAGGGCCATCTGCGTCTTTTAAAAGTGCGATTGCTTTAGTACAAATTTCTTCCGCTTGTGCATAATTTTTTGACTTAACATTCAGTGCGCAGCTATTAAATGATTGCTCAAGTGGCTGTGGCGCTGTTGCAGTTTCAATAACCATTAATTTGTAGTCACTTTGATCAGCCATTGCAGCAGCTGAACATGTTAATAGTGAGCTAAGAGCGATAGTTTTGATAAGTGTTTTCATGATTATATTCCTGATTAGTTAAGCCGTGCTTGTTGCCGACAACTGAACTTTAGTGAATTAACACAACCCCGACAAACGATTAAAACAAACCTAATAAGTGAGAAAAATTAACCTATAGACCTTAGTCTAATGCGTTTGAACTTTTTCTATATATTTAAATAACTTACGCACTATCTTACGTGCCTAAAATCGCTACTTTGCATTTCAAAATACATATAATTATTTATGCTTTTATTTAGTCGGTTTTATTTTAAGCACCTTGCTTTGGCATAGCTGAATAACAATCAAACAAATTTACACATTTAATTACATGCAATACTAAGTCATGTATTTATAATTACGGCTCTGGTAACTTTTCATCATTAATGGGTTCACTTTTTTGAAACACACACTCCCCCTTTTTGTTTTATTAAGCACGCTTTTAGCATTTAGCCAAAATGCTGATGCAAGGCTTTTACTTGGTAATAATACGCCTAACACCGGTATGTTTATAAAATCAGAATTTAATGGCGATAGCAGCATTACATCTGTTGGTGTCGAAATGATGGTCAAACAAAATAACAGTCACTTTGGTGTTATTTTTACAAGCGCAATTGGCGCGGCAGTAGTCGATAATAAACAAGGCGAGCAAGAAGAGTTTATTACCTGGGATAATGGAATGAAGCTTGGCTATTTTAATGACTTTTTTATATACGCCGAGCTTGGCTTAGATCTGTTCGAACTCGCCTTTAAAAACGACAGAGGCGATAACATCTATCAAATAGATAAATCGGACAACGATATAGACGGCTATGCAGGTATAGGCGCGGGTTATCACTTTAAGCCATTTAAAATAGAAGTATTTACTCGAGCACGCCAAATAGATGGCGACTACTGGGAAGCACAAGAACATATTTACAGCGGTGTTCAGTTGTCACTTACTTTTTAATGGTACTTGTAATCTTCGCTCATCTTTATTATTGATTGCTCAGAACAGTAAAAGCCCGTGAAATAGAACTATTTCACGGACTTTTTAAATGAATTATATTTAACTCAATTTATAGTTAATCTATTTATATTTAGCGAATGCTTTTAGCAACCTTACCAATACTTAAACCTTGCACCAAAATAGAAAACACCACTACAGCATAAGTCAGTGCCAATAGAATATCGCGTTCAGTGCCATCGGGTAATTGCAGCACTAGCGCTACCGAAATACCACCGCGCAAACCGCCCCAGGTTAATACTTTCCACGCGCCTGAAGGTAGCTCAAGCTGTTTACCAAAAGTAGTTGTAGTTATACCAACAACCATAAGACGTGCTAGCAACGCAATAATAATAGTTAAACCGGCCGCTATAAATAAGTTACCTGAGTAGGCAATCATCACAACTTCAAGCCCGATTAAAACAAACAAAATAGCATTTAAAATTTCGTCAATCAGTTCCCAAAACAAATCAACATACTGACGTGTTTTGTCGCTCATGGCCCAGCTTCGGCCGTGGTTACCCACCATTAAGCCCATCATTACCATGGCAAGTGGGCCCGACAAATGCCAATGGCTTGCAAGTGCATAACCACCAATAACGCCCGCTAAAGTAAGTAGTACTTCTTCTTGGTAACTATCAATACTTTTAAGTAAGTAATATAAAATACCACCCAGCACCAAACCAAAAACAATACCACCACCGGCTTCAACCGCCAGTGTATGCGCCACATAATACGTGGTAGGAATATCGCCACTAGATAAAATACCCAGTAAAAGCACAAAAATCACCACGCCAATACCATCGTTAAATAACGACTCTCCTGCTATAACAGTTTCAATACTTTTTGGTGCACCCGCTGATTGTAAAATACCCATAACCGCAATCGGATCAGTTGGCGAAATTAATGCGCCAAACAGTAAACACCAAATAAACGACAAGTTAAACCCAAGTAAAGGCATTACAAAATAAAGCGCGGCAGCAATAATAACGGTCGATAACAGCGTACCCACACAAGCCAAAATACCAATCGGCAATTTATAGCGTTTTAAGTCACCAACATTTACGTGCAGCGCACCAGCAAACAGCAACATAGAGAGCATGCCATCGAGCAGTACTTCGGTAAAATCTAACTGATCGAGCAAACTCACTTCGTAATCTATTACTTCATCAAACCCTAAAAAGCCTAAAAATATAGCGCCAATAGATAAAAGCATTGAAATAACCATCACGCCAATGGTGGTTGGTAAACCAATAAAACGATGGTTCACATAACTTAGTAGCGCAGTAATCGATAAAAATATAGCGCTTATTTCAAGCACAGTTAGGCTGGTTGCAGGTACCATGGTTTAGTCTCAGTAAATATGTAGTTGCGCCTTGCTTACACAAGCAAAGCAGAAGAATGTTTTATAAAAAGTTTTTATATTAAATATTGTATTAAGTTTTGTATTAATACTTTTTTTAGAACTAATGTATTGCAAATATAGCGAAAACAAGTGTACCTAAAATACTGATGTATCGCATTAATATTTCTTAAATTCAGTTTATATCAAAACAAAACACACAAAAAAGCCCATGTTAGGAATTAACCTAACATGGGCTTTTTTACTCTCGCTATTTTATAACATGCTTTTGGTAAGCACTTTATAAAAGCGTTTATAAAGTGCTTATAAAGAAAGCTCTTCTTTAGCGCGAGTTAAGTTGTGCGATACCATTGTACTTGTAGACATTTGGTTAGCTTCGTATAAATCAGCAAGGCCAGCCGTGTCGTTATTCGCTTTTAAACGTGCAACACCACGGTTGCTTAATGCAAATGACGTAAGTTGGCGTACTTTAAATTTAGGGCCATCTGCGTCTTTTAAAAGTGCGATTGCTTTAGTACAAATTGCTTCAGCTTCAGCGTAATTTTTTGACTTAACATTCAGTGCGCAGCTATTAAATGATTGCTCAAGTGGCTGTGGCGCTGTTGCAGTTTCAATAACCATTAATTTGTAATCACTTTGCTCAGCCATTGCAGCAGCTGAACATGTAAGTAGCGAGCTAAGAGCGATAGTTTTGATAAGAGTAAGTTTCATGGTCGTAGTCCTGTTGGTTAAGTCGTACTTGTTGCCGACAACTGAACTTTAGAGAATTAACACAAAATCTACAAACGAGTAAAACAAACCTAATAAGTGAATAAATCTAACTTATAGACTTTAGTCTAATGCCAAATGATTAATTTACAGAAGTAAATACTTGAAAAAACGATTATGAAATTACAGATCACAAAGATATCTTTTTTGCTAGAGCATCGCATATATGTTTAATCTGATTTTTAAAATCATATGCTTTCTCCTTATCCGTAAATTCTTCCCTTAGTACTTGCCTTAAAATTTCATCTTCCGGATTTAAACTTTTTCTATAAATAAGGGAATTTAAAATTTCTTTTTGCTGTAACTCATTTTTATTTGATGATATCTGCACTAAAACTTGAGTAAGGTAAATTGCATATTTCTTTATTCTTAATAACTCTTCATACTCATGTGCACATTTTAATTTTAACTTTGGTTGTTTGAATATCAATACCTGGTATGTGCGCTCAAACTCAGTACTTATTTCTAATATTGCATTTAAGTCGCGAACTCGCAAATTATGCTTTTTATTAATTTTTACGTGAATATTTCTTTCTGAGTATTCTCTATTAAGAGTACTGATAGTATAGAGATATCCACTGATACTATTACCTAACACTCTTCCGTATTCTAAAGAAACTTTAGGCAATAGAACGCATGATAAACTTGCTCTTTCATCTAAGCCATTTAATCTAGAGTACTGACTATATGAATAAATCAAAGCTATAGTTGCAGAGATACCTCCTAATAAAGCTCCTAATGCAGTATAAAACTCATACCAATTAGTACTAATTAAATAGCTTATAGTGAATATTAGGAAAACAATAAAAAATCCTAGTAATTTCATGTACATCCCTTTTAACTTACGTACTTTAATTCTAATAGTAAATATTCACAATAATATACTGTATTTGAGTGAAAAAAGTTAACAATTAATAGAATTACATATCTATACATAAATTATTTACTGCAGTCATATCTATAAACTCCCTCGCCCATATGCCATAATCTAAATAATTCATTATTTTAGTAACTTGGCGCGTATTTAGGCGCTTTTAAGTTAACTACTCAGGGTTTTCAGCATGGCATATCAAGAGCAAAATCAAGCAACAATCTATTGGCACGACTACGAGACTTGGGGAGCGAGCCCTCAGAAGGATAAGCCGAGCCAGTTTGCGGGTGTTCGTACCGATCTTGATTTAAATATTATTGGCGAGCCGCTTATTGAATATTGTAAGCCGCAAGCGGATTACTTGCCTCACCCTGAGGCGTGTTTAATTACCGGTATTACGCCACAAGTGGCGATGAAAAAAGGCTTGGTTGAAGCGGAATTTATAGCAAAAATTCATGCCGAATTTAGTGTGCCAAATACTTGTGTTGCCGGTTATAACAGTATTCGGTTTGATGACGAAGTAAGCCGCTATAGTTTTTACCGTAATTTTTACGACCCCTACGAGCGCGAATATAAAAACAATAATAGCCGATGGGATATTATTGATTTAGTACGAGCTTGTTACGCGCTGCGTCCTGAAGGCATTGAATGGCCGTTAAAAGAAGACGGCAGCCCAAGCTTTAAGCTAGAGCATTTAACGGTAGCTAATGGTATTGAACACGCCGCAGCGCACGACGCTCTAAGCGATGTAACCGCCACTATTGCACTGGCTAAGCTTATAAAAGAAAAACAGCCAAAGCTGTATAACTTCTTTTTTGGTTTGCGTGGTAAAAAAGCGCTTGCTGAGTTGGTTGATGTATTTAACATGACGCCGCTGGTGCATACCACATCACGCATACCTGCAACGCAAGGCTGTACAAGCTGGGTTGCGCCAATGAGCTTTCATCCGGTAAATAAAAACGCGGTTATTTGTTTTGATTTAACTCAAAGCCCGCAAGTACTTATTGATTTAAATGTTGAAGAGTTACGCAAACGTTTATACACCAAACGCTTAGATTTGGCAGAGGGCGATTTACCCGTTGGCTTAAAACTGGTGCATTTAAACAAGTGCCCTATTTTAGCGCCTGCTAAAACGTTATTGCCTGAAAACGCCGCTCGTTTAGGAATTGACCGCGAGCAGTGCTTAGCTAACTTAGCTATTTTAAAAGCCAATACCAACCTTCGCGATAAAGTAACTGAGGTGTTTAACGAGCAAGGCGATTACAGCGCCACTACTAACGTTGACTACTTACTTTACGATGGGTTTACAAGCCATGCTGATAAAGCTAAATTTGCGATTATTCGTGATGCAAAACCAGATGAATTGGCTGGGTTGAATTTAGACTTTGAAGATAAAAAGTTTAATACGTTGTTGTTTAGATACCGCGCTCGTAATTGGCCTGAAACGCTAAACCAGCAAGAGCTTGACCAATGGCGCCAGTATTGCCAAAACAAGTTAATGCACGGGGAAGATCAACCGTCGATTAATGCGCAAGATTTTATGATCACCCTTGAGAACCTAGCGCATGAGCATGACGACAGCGAAAAAAACCTTACAATTTTAAAGGCGCTGTATAACTACGCACAAAGCATGTAATTTGGTTTAGGTTTAGGTTTGTTTAGATTAGTTAGTATGTATAACACATGAAAAACGCGACGTTTTAGTAATAAAGCGTCGCGTTTTTTGTTTATAAATATCTGTACCACTTCAAAAAAGAAAAATATATTTCACAAAGAGAAACGAATGAGGAGTAAATGAGAAGACATAAGCCAATAATAGCTTTAACTTAATCACTTCCTCTAAAAGCGCAGCGCCTCATAACCTCTTTGTGAATAAGTCATTTTACGGGCTTTGCCCGTTACGCAAGCAAGCTTCGCGTCTACAAAGTAAAACTGATATCTACACTTTGACGTAGACGTTGAGCTTGCTCACGTGAAAAGCACAGCTTTAAATTGCTTAAATAAAACACTATTCACAAAGAGAAGCGAATGAGGAGTAAATGAGAAGACGTAAAAACAATAATTTTTTAGATCTATTACTTCTTCTAAAAGCGCAGCGCCTCATAACCTCTTTGTGAATAAATCACTTTACGGGCTTTGCCCGTCACGCAAGCAAGCTTCGCGTCTACAAGTAAAACTCATATCTACACTTTGGCGGTAGACGTCGAGCTTGCTCACGTGAAAAGCGCAGCTTTTAATTGCTTAAATAAAACTCTATTCACAAAGAGAAGCGAATGAGGAGTAAATGAGAAGACATAAAAACAACAACCGCTTTAGACTTATTACTGCCTCTAAAAGCGCAGCGCCTCTAAACCTCTTTGTGAATAAATTACTTTACGGGCTTTGCCCGTCACGCAAGCAAGCTTCGCGTCTACAGCGTTACTTTTTATGCAGCGCTTCAATGCGTGCTAGTAAACTTGAGGTGTCGTATCTGCCGCCGCCGAGTGCTTGTACATCGGCGTAGTATTGATCGACCGTTGCGGTCATTGGTAAAGTAGCGCCGTTGTTTTTAGCTTCATCGAGTGCAATGCCTAAATCTTTACGCATCCAATCTACGGCAAAACCAAACTCATATTCACCCGCCCACATTGTTTTATAGCGGTTTTCCATTTGCCACGAACCGGCTGCACCTTTAGAAATGGTTTCTATAACTTTTTCACCATCAAGCCCAGCTTGCTTGGCAAAATGTAAGCCTTCGGCTAACCCTTGCACTGCACCAGCAATACAAATTTGATTAACCATTTTACATAGCTGCCCCGAGCCAACGCCGCCTAACAATTGGCTAAAACGACTAAACGCCGCCATAACTGGCTGCACTTTAGCAAATACGGCTTCACTGCCACCCGCCATTACTGTTAATACACCATTTTCGGCGCCAGCTTGTCCGCCCGATACGGGAGCATCTATAAAGTCGATATTTTGTAATGCCGCTTTTGCTGCAACTTCGCGGGCTACTTCGGCAGAGGTTGTGGTGTGATCAACCAAAATAGTGTGCGGTAACATGCCAGCTAATACGCCGTCATCGCCGTAGACCACTGAGCGTAAATCGTCATCGTTACCAACACACATAAATACGATGTCGGCATTGCTAGCAGCTTCGCGCGGGGTTGGTGCAAAGCTTCCTGAATGTTCTGCAGTCCACGCCTGTGCTTTAGCTTGAGTACGGTTATAAACGCATACGCTGTGCCCTGCTTTTGCTAAATGCCCCGCCATTGGGTAACCCATTACGCCTAAACCTATAAATGCGACTTTCATTGACATAAAAATGACCTATTAAACTGATAACTTAGAAACTAGACCTCGATTATGTCAACCGGTCGATAAAAAAGCGAATGAAAATCTTTATAAAATTTCCTTAAGCGGGAAAGGTAAGTAGGTAACCTATGGACAGTATTTATCAATTTAATGCACCACTTTATAACAGCGAAAATTTTTCTCTTAGCAACTTACAGGGAAAAACCGTACTTATTGTTAATACAGCGTGTAAGTGTAATTTTTCGGTGCAATTAAACGCGCTCGAAAAGCTCTATCAGCAATACAAAGGCCATGGTTTTACTGTGCTTGCGTTTCCATGTAACCAGTTTGGTCAAAATGAGCCGCTTGATAACTTAGCCATTAAAGACTTTTACCAAGAGCAATTTAATGTGTCGTTTGAGGTATTTGGTAAGGTAATGGTAAACGGGCCAGAAACACACCCGTTGTTTAATTATTTAAAGTCGCATACGCGGGGTATTTCGCAAAACCGTGCTATTAAGTGGAATTTCACTAAGTTTTTAATTAACTCACAAGGGCAACTTGTTGCACGTTATGCTCCGCGCACTAAGCCCGAAACACTTATACAAGTAATAGAAAGCAACTTACTGCAAGCCGCAAAGTTAAGCGCAGCTAAAGATGGTAAAAAGGCATCTTCAAAAATACCTTTGTTTACCTCAAGTAAGGCTCCGCTTAAGGCTTAATTTAAATCAATAAAATGCGTACTACTAAAGCACAGGTTTATAAAGTAGTTTATTGTATTAGTAATAAATAATACTCCTTAAGCGTCGAGGCTATTACCATGAACATTGCTTTTTTTAGTACTCAAAAGTACGAACTGCCTTTTTTTGAACAAAGTACACGCGATCAGTGCGATATAAAAATAACGTATTTTGAGCAAGCTCTGAGCGAACAAACCGCTATTTTAGCAAGCGGGTTTGATGCCATATGCGTGTTTGTTAACGACACCGTAAACGCCGCTGTTATTGAGCAACTGGCAAGCCAAGGCATAAACACTATTTTGCTGCGTTGTGCAGGGTTTAATAACGTTGATTTACCTGCAGCAAAAGCACATAAATTAAAGGTATTACGCGTACCAGCATACAGCCCAGAAGCAGTAGCTGAGCACTGCATAGCACTTATGCTAACGCTTAGCCGTAAAACCCATAAAGCGTATAACCGCGTTCGCGAAGATAATTTTGATTTAAACGGATTACTCGGTTTTAACTTGCACAATAAAACCGTGGGTATTGTGGGCTGCGGTAAAATTGGCCTTGCGCTGTGTAACATTTTAAATGGCTTTGGCACTAAAGTATTAGTGTGCGACCCCTACGCACAACCTGGCAATTATACTATTACCGATATAAACACCTTGCTTAGCCAAAGCGATGTGATTTCTTTGCATTGCCCACTTACCGAGCAAACTCATCATTTAATAAATGACGAGGCGTTTAGCAAAATGAAAACCGGCGTTATGCTTATTAACACCTCTCGCGGAGCACTGCTTGATAGTAACGCGTGTATTAGCGCGCTTAAAACTAAAAAACTAGGCTACTTGGGGCTCGACGTATACGAGCAAGAGTCGGAGCTATTTTTTAAAAATCACAGTGACGAAATAAACCAAGACGATATATTTTCGCGCTTAGTGAGCTTTAAAAATGTTTTAGTAACGGGGCATCAGGGCTTTTTTACCCAAGAAGCACTTACCGAAATAGCAAACACAACCCTACTTAACGCGCTGGAAGTAAATGAAGGTAAATCTTTAACTAATGAGGTTTTATAAAGACCTAGGCTTTACCTAAACAACACGCACAAAAAAGCGAAGTGCGTTTTAAACTCACTTCGCTTTATTAATCTACTTTTAGGGTTTAGATAAAATTAACCAAAGGCGACGTTTGCAAATACCAAGGTCATTAATATTGGGCAAACAAAACGAATATACTGAGCAAACCAGTAATGTAAGCCGGTTGTTGCTTGATGTAATTTATTACCACGCTGCCACATCCAACCTACCGTAATAAAGTAAAACAAGCCCATAAGCGGTAATTGGTATTGGGTAAATAGCATAATGACTAAGCCAAATAACCAATCAAAATTTAATATAATGGCGCTTGCACACACAAGTACAACGGCGCTAACTGCCCATGTTGCTTTGGTGCGGCTAACGTTATGGTTTTCGACTAAAAACGCGACCGGAATTTCGGTGGTCGATATAGTTGACGTAACCGATGCGATAGACATTAATACAAAAAACAATAAACCGACTAATAAGCCAATTTCGCCCATAGTGCTAAATAGCGCAGGTAAAATAGCAAAAATAAGTTGCCCTTCGCCAATAAGCTTTCCGCCACTAAATACTTCAACACCGTTGTGCTGCGCAACATAAATAGCAGGAATAATAAGTAACCCCGCTAAAAACGCCACACTGGTATCAAGTAAAGCAACACCTGCGGTGAGCTTTGGTAAATTAGCATCTGGTTGTAAGTACGAGCCGTAAATCATCATACAGCCTACACCTAGTGAGAGCGAAAAGAACGCTTGCCCCATTGCGGCAATAATTAAATTAGGGTCGAGTATTTGGCTAAAATCAGGAATTAAATACGCGGCAAAGCCTTCGCTTGCGCCATCAAGTGTAGCAATGTAGGCAATTAAACCAACAAGCAATATGAGTAGCAGTGGCATTAAACGGCGCGACCAGGTTTCGATTCCCGATTTAACCCCTTTTAAAATAATACTGGCAGTTAAAATAAGCATAAGCGGCGTAAATACAAAATTACGCAGCACTGAGTCGCTATGTAAAAACTCGCTTGCGCCTGTAAATCCAAAAAAGGTGGTTATAGGTTCAATAGCGTACGAGAGCATCCACCCTGCCACTATTGAGTAAAAACTTAGCATAACAACTGCGCCTGCAAGGCCAATATAACCTGCCGCAGCACCAACTTTACGGTTAGTGTTTTGCCATGCATCGCCCAATGCTTTTACAGGATTAGCTTGTGCTTTGTGACCTAAATAAAGTTCGGTATACAGCGCAGGAAGCGCAAGTAAAAATATAACAATAAAATAAACCAATAAAAATGCACCGCCGCCATGGTTGGCCGCTTGCGTAGGAAAACCCCAAATATTACCTAAACCCACTGCTGCGCCAGCAGCGGCTAAAACAAAACCAAGTCGGCTTTGAAACCCATCACGCACTTGTGCCATACATCTACAAATCTGTTATTATTTTGATTATTGTGAATTAAACCATATTTCATGCCAGCTGAGTAATAAAATTGTACCCAGCCTTTATTAGTGGCGTTAACCGCTCACAATATCAGCGACTTCTTTTGCTTTAGGGCTTTTATGACTGAACACTATTTTAAAAACGCTTTGAGTATTACTTCAACTCAATTGGCAAATTTGTCTTTAGCGAGTAACAGTATTTTATTATTTAATGCTAAAACACTTGAGCTTAGTGACTTTAATTTACCCGATTGCTTAAGCCCATTTGAGTTAACCATTATAAACCGCCGCAAAAGCCCTCAAGCTAAGCAAGAATATTTAGCGACGCGGTTATTGTTAAAACACCTTATTAAAATAACGCAGCCGCAACATGCGAACGTAGCGCTTAATAAAATGAGTACCGAATTTGACGAGGCAAGCTCAAAGCTGCAAATACATGTAAGTGGTGATGTTATTAATACCTGCATTTCGCACTCGCATGGTTTGGTTGGCGTCGCGCTTAATTTTGATAAAAGCGAGTTTGGGTTTGATATTGAAAAAGTAAGCCTAAAGCGCCCGTTTGAAAAGCTTGCTAAGCATTTTTATCATAATGATGAAATTACACTTATCACCAAGCCTACTAATACCCAAGCCCAAGCAGATACGTTTTTTAGAATTTGGACATTAAAAGAGTCACTTGCTAAAGCCACCAGCCGCCCTATTGCAAAACTACTTAGCCCCAATGTGTTTGACGAATTACATAATGCAAAGCTGAGTGCTTGCAGCAATCACGTTACTGTAGCTGATAGCAGTGACAGCAATGTTTGTTTTGATGTGAGTGTGGTGCATAAAAAAAGCATCGACTGGCGATGCTTTTTATTAAATGATTTTATTAACTGATTTTGTTAAGTAACTTTATTAACTGATTTTACTAGTTAACTTTAATAAATCGCTTTCCTGAATAACCGCTTCTTAATAGTAAAATTATTTAAGCAGCAAAATCGTTTTCTAATAAACGGCTATGAATAGACTGTACTACGTTATCTGACTCAGTTTGCTCTACTAAAAAGCACAGGTTGTGCTTACTAGCACCGTGACAAATTAATCGAATGTTAAAGTCTTTTAGTACACTCATTAAGTTCATTTCGTGTTGGCGTAATTGAATCTCAGAGCCAATAAGTGCCACCAATGTTAGGTTGTTTTCTACCGACACATGGCAAAATTCTGCAAGCTTATCTAGGCATTCTTGATCAAGCTCTGGCCGCGAGGCGTTTTGCGCGTTATCAAGGGTTATAGCTACGCTGATTTCTGATGTGGTTACCAAATCTACCGATATATTGTATTCACTTAATAGTGTAAATACGCGTGCTAAAAAGCCACTAGCCAATAGCATTTCTGGGCTTTTAAGCGTAAGCAATATTTGGTTTTTACGTTGCGTTACTGCGCGTATACCAGGTTGCTGCGATTTTTCGCGCTCAATCCACGTACCGCCACGCTCAGGCTCGCGACTAGAACCCACAAATACGTTAATGTGACTACGGCTTGCTGGTAAAATAGTTGCTGGGTGTAATACTTTTGCGCCAAAGGTTGCCATTTCAGCGGCTTCGTCAAAACTTAAACGTGCAATAGGCGTCGCTTTTGCGCACAAACGCGGGTCGGTGCTAAAAATACCCACTACGTCGGTCCAAATATGCACGCTTTTAGCGTTAATTGCTTCCGCTAATAATGCAGCGCTGTAGTCAGAACCACCACGTCCTAGCGTTGTGGTTTGACCGTATTCGTCGCTGCCAACAAAGCCCTGAGTCACAATTACCTGCTCATCTAACAGCGGGATTAAATGTTCTTTAGCAGCTTGCGCTGTAGCTGCAACATTGGGCGTTGCTTTACCAAATTGGCTGTCGGTTTTAAGCACCTTGCGTACATCAAATCGATCGGCATTTAAACCGTTTAAACGCAGCACCTGAGCAAACAAATACGACGATAAACGCTCACCAAAGCTCAGTAGCTCATCGTGTTGCTGATCGGTTGTTAGTGACTCTTGAGCCAGTGTTTGAAATGCTTTTAGAGTTTCGTTAAAGCCAACCGCTAAATCGGCATCAAGCGATAACTCATCTAAAATAGTTTGTTGAATAGCAAGCACACCGTTTATGTGTTCTTGGCGCTCACTTGAGGTAATACTTGATTTACACAGTGCAACTAAGTGGTTAGTTACGCCGGCACTAGCGCTCACGGCAACAATACGTACGCTTTTATCTGCAACAATAATTTCGCTACAGCGACTCATCGCTTCAAAATTGGCAACACTTGTTCCGCCAAATTTGGCAACGATGTAATCTGATTTTGCGCTTAACTCTGTTTGAGGCACTGTTTGTGGCGCTGATTGGGTAGTCATTTAGTCTCCTTTCGCGATATCCAAATCGCAATAAAACAAGAAGAACTTGGCAAAGGAATGCTTGAAGATAAGTCCACTGCCAGAAGCTCTCCACCTATATTGGTGACAGTTTTGAGGATTCAGCCCCATAAACCGAAAAACAATGACGACGTATCATTATTTTCCTCGGCGAGTACTTCCCTCTTTAATGATCATCGGCTTTCGTCGCCTAACATTAAGTACCTAAGTATCGCACCTCTTCTGAATGCTTTATTAACCAGTGGCTAATAAAACAAAACCCCACTAAGTAGCGGGGCATTGAAAGTTATCGTTTAGACGTCTAGCTGTCAAGCATTTAATAATTTATGAGTTAAATAAAACTGCCCATGTAATACGAGCCCGCATATCCAACCGTGTAACAAATTAATAAATGCAGCGATAAACGCAAGTAGCTCATAAAGGTAAGCGCTTTAACTTTACTCATGGCAATAATACCCGCAGCCGACCCAATAATAAGCATTGAACCGCCCACGCCCGTTGCATAAGTAAACGACAACCAATGTTGTTGACTCATTACTATATCGGCTTTTAATAATGCAGCAGTAAGTGGTACGTTATCGACCCCTGCTGATAATATGCCCATTAAGTAGTTTGCGTACTCTGGCGCCATTACCGTGTATAGGTCGGTAAATTTACTCAACATGCCAATTTCTTTTAATGCACCTACAAGTAAAAGTACACCTACAAAAAACAATAATGTGTCGTATTCTATATCGCGAACAAAATCGATTATGTCTTTGTTAATATCTTTTTTGCGCATTAAAAATTGCGCCACTAAAAACATAACTGATAAGCCAAACAAAAAGGTGAGTAAAGGCGGTACGCTGTAAATTACGCTAAGCGTAAGTGTGCTAATTACGGTAGATAAAAATATAACAGCAATGGTAATGTCGGTTTTTTCAATGCGGGTTTTACCCGCACCGGCAAATTCAACTCGCCCTTTCATACCGATAGACAGTAGCGCAGCTAACAGCATAACGCTTGCAAGTGCTGGCGCTATAAGCAGCAATAAATGAGCTATGGTTACTTTGCCATCTAAAAATATCATCAGTGTGGTTACGTCACCGGTTATTAACGATACCCCGCCTGAGTTAACCCCAAACACAATAAGCGTGGCGTATTTAATGAGTTTTTTAGGTTCAAGTTTTAACGACATAACAACCGCAAGCGATATAAGCGTGGCTGTTACGTTGTCTGAAATCGACGAAAACAAGAATGCAAAACCACCTACCAAAAACATCAGCTTTCTTTCGCTAATACTTTTTGGCATAACGCGGTGCACAATATTTTCTATAAACCCCTTTGAATTTAAATACGCGACAAAGGTCATTGCAGCCATTAAAAATAACCATAGAGAGGCAATTTCTAAAATATTTTCGTTTAGGAGGTGTTGAATTGTATCGGGGCTTTGCCCGTGAAGTGGGTATATAAAAAGAAGAATCCAGCAAAGCGTACCAAAAAACAGCGTGGTTTTAGCTTTATTAACATGGATTATATCTTCTATAACGATCAGTAAAAATGCAATCGCTATCAGGGTTAGAATAATCGAGGAAACCATGGTAGTTAAACAACCTTTGATATAGTTTTAAAGAACACACAAATAACATTCCATTTCATGTGCCTATTTACGGCGCGAATTTTAGCACTGCCTCTATGCAAAAACTATTATTAAATGGTCCTAAAAACGAATACTATATACAGACAAGGTTAATTAAAAATACGTAATAATGAGTCTTCTAAAAGAACTCAATAATAAAATACTAGGATGTTGTAACCTCTTATGATCCCAGCTAAAAAGCTACTAAACACCATAACTGAACATTGGGGTGTACTAGAGCTATTATTTAAACGTTTTAAAATGGCTGACTTTAGCCTGAAAGACGTACAAAACGCCATTAAACAAAAACAGCCTACTTGGTCAAACGAGCGTATTTATAAAGAAACAAATCGTTTGTTAAACCAAGATATTTTAATTCCACTGGCTAAATCATCGCAGCTTGAAATAAATCGTGCTATTGCCGACTTTGCTACGTTTTTACTGCAAGAAGAGCATTTAGGTTTAGCGCAAGAAATTAGCGTATTAGTAGACGACCTAGCACGCTTAGGTAACCGCCTAGATAACGCTGGCGAAATAGAAGACTTTGACGATTTACGCCGCTACAGCCGCATTATGGATGATCGGGTGCGTAAAATAATGAAGCTATACGCACATAACGAAAACGCTATTTTAAATATTGTTGAACAAGCTAAATCTAATAATGCGGTGCAATCGCTGCAAAAGCGTTATAAAGCGGTAATAGAAGCGTTTGACGAATACATAGAGCCCATGCTTGAAATGGTTGATATTCGCGGTGAATTTCATGCGTGTTTTACCCTCATTGAAGAGCAAATAAGTAAGCAAATTATTCATATTGAGCGCTCAGGTAAAGCGTACAACGACAAACGCATGCTGGAGCAATTACGTACTCGTATACTCGAAATGCATTTAGTGGGTCGAGAAAGCTTACGTAAAAGTGCCGATATGCTTATGCCGCTGCGCGAAGAGTTACGCCGTAATAACTTAATTACTCGCCAAGCAGCCAAAGTACTTGGGCTTGTGCGCAAAAATGGCGTAGACAACATGCTAAGTGCTGTACAGCCACATTTTGTGAGCGACGCACAGCGATATTCGCTTGGTCAGCAACGTCATATTGTGGCTTACATGGCAAGCTTGGTTGAATTTGAACACGAAGAATACCAATTGCCAGATCAACAAGACGTGCCTGCATTTGTTACGCCTAATATTCCTGACTACAACGATGTTAAAATCAGCTTTGCTAAGCGCTTTAATAAAAAACGCAAAAAGCCGCAGCCCTTGCTGCAATTTTTAGACGAAAGCTACCCAAATCTCGATGCCGACGAAATGCTATTTTTGTATCAAAAATTAGTCAGCGACAGCGATATTAAAATAATTCAAAGCGATGAAAAAGCCCGCGTAAAAATTGCCGGTCAGCACTTTTCTTTATATCCATTTAATTCAGAGCCTCAGCCAGATTCAAAGGCAGGTAAATAAACCATGACACACATAAACTTAGACGAGCTAACCCATCTACAAGCCATTAATAAAAAATTAGTAGCGGGTTATCACATTTGCGAGCAAGATAACGTAATGTGGCAAGAGCTTGACCAACACATAGAAAGCTACAGCGCCTTATTTACAGCCCTAGGCAACGATTTAAAACACGACAGCCGTGGCTTTTATTATTTTGGTAGCGACGAAAGCACGCCAAATATGGGCAAGATATCTCGCGCTATCGCGCTCACTATTTACATTTTAATTGAACACTACGCCAATACGGGTAAAGACCCAATGCGCGCATTGTTTGACGACGTAAACGATTTAGAACTCATGCAAACGCTGGTGCAAATTAACAAACACTTGTTTGATCAGCTTGAGATATTTTCGGGATCTGATTTGCGCAAAGATGTTTACCTGCGCATGGTGCGCTTAGGTTTAGCCCGTGAAGTAGAAGGCGGCTTTATGCTACAAGCGCCAATTCACCGCTACATAGATGCACTCATGGAAGTAAACGAAGAAACCTACATTACAGAGGACGAGGAATGAAAAATCTATACGGACTAAGTAAACTCGCCCTACTTAACACCGCAGGCTATGCAAAATGTGTGATCCCGCTTGATAAAAGCAGCTCTATTTGTGCGCCAAATAACACAGGTAAAAGCTCGGTTATTAACGCACTGCAGTTTCCGCTTATTAACGATTTGCGCTTAACAGAATGGGACGGACACGATTTAGATGAAACCCGTAAGTTTTATTTTTCATCCGATCAGTCGTACATTTTACTCGAAGCGAACTTACCTCATGGCTCGGTAGTGATTGGCGTTGCGGGGCTTGGTAAAATTGCCGGTTACGCGCATCAGTACTTTTGTTATCAAGGTAAACTTGATTTAGAGCAGTACACGCAAGGTAAAACAATTATTAAATTTACCAAGCTGTTCAACCATTTAAAATCGCTTAATTACAACCCTATTGAGCTTAAAGCACAAGAGCTAAACGCGCTATTGACTGGTGGCGCAACCCCGTTTGACGGCGACATTAACTTAAAAATGATCCCGCTTAATAATGTGCAAGACTCCTCTATTTATAAAGAAATATTCCGCCGCATTCTTAACTTACACAAATTAGGCGCAAGCGACGTAAAACGCTTTATGCTACGCGTGTTTGAACGCCATATGTCGAACTCTAAGGTCGACTTTTATGAAGTATGGCGCCGCTCGTTTGATAAAGTAAACCGCTCAAAACGCGAATTAAAAGCCCTTGAGTCAATGCAAGAGCCAATAGCAGCGCTTGAATCAATGCTTGAAAACCAAACGGTACTAAAAGGTAAATTAGCGGCGTACGCGCCTAAAATTGACCAAGCACTGATTGATTTTGATACCTATCAAGAGTCGCAACTTAATGAATTGGGCATTGCGCTTGAAGATATAGAGCACGAAAAACACGAGTTTGAGCAAAAGCAAAGCCTATACGTACAGCAATCGCGCGACATAGAGCGCAGACAAACTCAAATTGAGCAGTGGTTTTTAGATTACGATGCGCTTAAAAGCGAATTTGAACTGATAAATAAAGCCACGCTTAAAACCAGCCTGACTCAATTAAAGCAAGATTACGAGTCGCTTTCGCACTCTATAACCAGCGCACAAGGGCAAAGCCTTCACACGCTTGACTACCGCATTAGCGAAACACAAAAACAAATTAAGAGCCTAAAGCTACAGCTTAAAAATCTTGAGTTTAATTTGTTTACCCGTATGCGCGAAGACCTCTCGTTAAAAGAAGTAGAAGAAATATCGCGCATATTAAACCCAGATATTCTTTCGTTTGCGACCACCACCAATGGCGATATAACCATTGATGACGAAGATGCGTTTGGGGAATTTTTATCGCTGTTAAGTGAAAACGTTAAAGGCGGTGTATTAACGCTACCAGGTGCGAGCATTAAGCTTAAAAAGCTATCCCCAGTGCAAATGCAAAGCGGCGAAAACAAAGAGCAATTAACCGCTCAGCTAAGTGCACTTGAGCATTCACTTAAAGAGTTTAAGCAACAACGCGACGTTGCAGCAAACGTTGCCGACAAGCAAAAAGAAAAAGACGCGCTATACGATGAGCTTATGAGTGCAGAGGGCGCACTAAAACGCTTAGAACAGTTTGATGTAATGCAGCAGTCGGTCGAAGCACAAGCCATGCTAAAAGAGCAATTATTAGCTGAGCGCGATCAAGTTGACGACTACTTACAAGATATTCAAAAAAATAGTGGATCAATTGCCGATCGTCGCTCGTTAATTAAATCAAAACAAGAGCAAATTAATCGCCAAACAGAGCGCCTGCGCCAAGTTAAGAGCGAGCGAATTGATCACACCCTTGATTTATACAGCGGTAAAGTAACTCCATACATGATTGATATAACAGTCGACTTTGATAACTTAAGCGACCTTGTTCATCACTTTAATAAAGACTGCCAAGAGCTGCGTAATTTTGACATAAACGTGCGCAACACCTATTTGCATGTGTATAACGCAGGCATTACTAAATTTGACAACGAAAACGACGAGTTTACTAAATACCAAAAACTCATAAGCGCCTTTCATAACATTGATAACGAACGCGATGCTGTTGAGCGCCAAGCACGCGTTGCGCTTACCGAGGTGGCCGCCACTATAAAAGGCTTGCGAGAAGATTTAGACCGACTTCGCCGCGAAATGAACAGCTTTAATAAAGGCATAAGCCAGCACCGAATTTCAAACCTGCAAGCGTTTAAAATTAACGTAATACCGCGCAAAATGCTGGTTGATAGTATAGATACCATTATCAGCACGTCGCATCAGTTTGAGCAAGGCGACACGCTTGATTTACTGAGCCAAGAACCGTACAGCGAAAGCGCAGTAAACGAAGCGAAAGATCACTTAATTAAACTCGCCTCAGACAAAGCAGGTTTAACGCTGACTGATTTATTTGATATTCGATTTGAAGTGGTTAACCGCGCAGGTGAGACAGAACACTTTGAAAAAATAGATTCTGCGGGCTCAAACGGCACACGTATTACTATTAAGTTATTGTGTGGCATGTTGTTTATTCGTTACTTATTGAGTGACCAAGAACAAAACCTATACCGTATACCTATTTATATAGATGAAGCGGCCGACATTGACCCACAAAACCAAAAAGCAATTATAGAAACCGCACTAAGCTTTGGTTTTGTGCCTATATTTGCCTCAGTTAAGCCGCAAATAAGTTGTGACTATATTGTGCCTATTCGCTCAGTAAAAGACGGTGCACAAAACTGGGTGGATGAAAAAGATTGGATTGAAGTTGAACATTAAAGATTTACTGATGACTAATTAACAGAGGTTAATTAGTCGTTCAGCCCTAACAATTAGACTAATATTTAGGACGTTTAAATAATACACATTTAAACTATGTGTGTTATTTTAAATTAATGCATTTTATTGGAGCAAACGTAATGAAAAATATACTTATTGTTGCAGCGCTAGCACTACTTACAGCCTGTACACAAACCCCTGATTGGGATTACGATAAATCAGCCAACTTTAGTAATTTTAAAACATTTGCTTGGGTAGAAAACGCGAGCTTAACTAAAGACACAACCAACTATCAAATTAATGGCCTAATGGAAAAACGTGTTCGCACTGCCGTTAACGCAGAGCTGAGCCAAACACTAGGTATGAGCTTAGTTGATGCAGCACAAGCTGATGTACTTGTTAACTATCATGCATCGGTAGATAAAGAGCTTGAAGTAGATACATTTAATGTAAACTACCGCCCGCATTGGGGTTATTGGGGTACTGGTTTTCAACGTGATACAACTGCGCGTGAATACGAAGTGGGTACACTCATTATTGATATTGTAGACCGCGAATCAAACCAGCTAGTATGGCGCGGCGCGAAAGAAGGTCGATTAAAGAAAAATCAATCGCCAGAACAACGTGAAGCATCAATTAATAAAACAGTGAGCGAAATTTTAAGTAACTTCCCGCCGCAAAAGCAGCAGTAAGTTTTAGCTCGTTTTTAAAAAGCTCACGTTATGTGAGCTTTTTTGTGGGTGCTTGTTTTTGGGACTTACAGACTTAAGTAATTATTAGCTTCGCTCGTCACGTCAGCAAGCTGCACGTCTACAAAAAACACCACGTTAAATTTTACCGGTAGGCGCTAAGCTTGCTTGCGCGAGAAGCGATAGCTTCTAATTACTTATCTTTATGCGCTTATTTAACTCTAAATTACGAGCTTCGCTCGTCACGTCAGCAAGCTACACGTCTACAAAAAACACCGATCAATCTTTACCTGTAAACGCTGAGCTTTATTCTATCTGTAGGCGCTAAGCTTGCTTGCGCGAGAAGCGCAGCTTCTAATTACTTACCTTTACCTAACGCTATATACAACCTTAAATTACGAGCTACGCTCGTCACGTCAGCAAGCTGCACGTCTACAAAAAAACACCGCGTTAAACTTTACCGGTAGGCGCTAAGCTTGCTTGCGCGAGAAGCGATAGCTTCTAATTACTTATCATTATCTGCTTACTCCACTCTAAATTACGAGCTACGCTCGTCACGTCAGCAAGCTGCACGTCTACAAAAACACCGTGTTAAACTTTACCGGTAGGCGACAAACTTGCTTGCGCGAGAAGCGCAGCTTCTAATTACTTATCTGTATGCGCTCACTCCAATCTAAATTACGAGCTACGCTCGCCACGTCAGCAAGCTACACGTCTACAAAAACACCGTGTTAAATTTACGATTTATACTTATGCAATAACTCAAGCGGTATGTGGCAATAGTCATCTGGGTGATTAGTTAAGCGGTCTTGATGCTCTGCATCGCTTGGTACGTAATTAGTTAGCAGCTCTACCCCTACCACAATTTTATCGGCATCACTTCGCTGGCTTATGTAATTGCTGGCAGCTGCTAAATCACTTTGTTGTTTACTATAAATAGCGGTGCGATACTTAGGGCCTACATCGTCGCCTTGCTTGTTAATGCTATATGGGTCGATAATTTCAAAAAAGTAGTCAAAAAGCATATTAAGGCTAACAGTCTCAGAATCAAACGTGACTTTTACACACTCTGCATAACCATCGTACTCACCTTGCGTATCGGTACTTGTACCATTGGCACGCCCAGCTTCGGTGTTAATTACACCCGGTAAATGCTTTAAAAACTCTTGTACGCCCCACAGGCAGCCACCAGCAAAGTAAATAGTATCTTGTTGTTCTATATTCATAATAAATTTTACCAAATTAGTTAACGTTGCGAATGAGTATCAAATGCAGTTTTTAAGATATTAATGTACAATCGCGCTCAAAATCGCAGTTGTTCAATTTAGCTATTTTATCACGCCTTAAAAATGTGTTTAGCGTTTAATTGTTACCGTAACTGCATATAAAAAGATGAGACACACAACATGAAACGTATCCCCCACTTTATACTCCCTGCACTGCTATGCAGCGCGAGCAGTTTTGCCTACGGCGAAGCTGTAACTGATAAAATTGAAGCATCACCGGCAATCGAACAAATAACCGTTGAGGCATCGCCCACTGCAAATAAACTCCCTGTAGGTACATTTGACTCTCCAATATCTAATTTAGAGTACGACCCGCGTGTTGATTTGCAATCACGTAATATGGCTGAAGCGCAAGCCGATGTAACTATACGCGGCGGTATTTTCGAAAACACCGGCTTTAGAGTCGGAAGCGCTACCCTACTTGACCCACAATCTGGCCATTACTTTGCTGAAATTCCTATTGCCCCGCAAATGCTTACCGGCCCCGCTATTTTAACAGGTGCTGACAACGCACTTTACGGTATGAATAGCTCTGTGGGCACAGTGTCGTTTGGTTGGAAGCCAATTGTTACCGGTGGCAGCATATCGCTTGGTACTGGCACTAATGACTTTAATTTACAAAGCATTCATGGCGCAAAGATCACTAAGTTAGATAGCTTAAATAACTTAAATAACTACACGCTTGGTTTTGAGGGGGAGTATTCTCATTCGCAAAGTGATGGAACAATAGATTTTGGCGATCACGATTTTACGCGTACAGCAGGTCGTGTACAATTATTAGGCTCACAATCCCAAACAGATTTATTTTTTGGTGCCCAAGACAAGTTTTTTGGTTGGCCAAATTTGTACACCCCATTTGGTGTTAACGAAACTGAAGACCTAGAAACGCGCTTATTAATGCTAAACCATAAGCAAAATTATGCACAGGATAGTAATATTGAAGTATCGGCTTATTACCGTAAGCACAACGATCACTATATTTACTCTCGCGAAAACCCCAGTGCATTTGAAGCATTTCATAAAAGTGAAGTTAAGTCGTTAGGGTTATCAGGTCGCCATGCTCAAAGTGATGTATTTGCTGTAAATTACTCAGCGCAGTTTATTGACGATTCAATTGAATCGACCACACTTGAAAACAATTTCACCTCGCGTAACTATTATAAAGTGAGTGTATTGCCAGAGTATAAAATGGCACTTGAGGGTAATAAACAACTTACATTTCGCTTAGGTGCTGCGTTTGACGATACAAATAGAGACGACTCTGAACTGTCACTTATTGGTGATGTAACGCTCAATACACAAAACAGTAAAGGTTTTGAGCGCACGTTTTATTTATCGTATGCGCAGGCAAGCCAAGTAGCCGGTTATACAGCAATTGGCGGCAGTGATTCGAGTGGCTTATTTAGAAGCAATTACAACCTTGAGCGCGAAACCACTAAAAACTTAGAGCTAGGTTTATTAATGGAAGAGCAAAGCTGGCAGCTAAACTCGGCTATTTTTTATCGTAAAGACGATAACTTAACCGATTGGACCTTTAACTTTGATTCAAGCTCTGCGCGTTTTGCAAACCCGGTAGATATAAATACTACCGGCATAGAGTTTTTAGCCACTAAACACTTTGATACCGCAAAACTGATAGCCAGTTACACTTATTTGCACAAATCAGAAAACTACGGTGCTGCCGATATAGATGCCAGCTTTTATGCTTTAAACTTTCCTGATCACCGCCTTACACTTGGCGCGGTTTGGAATCCAACTGATATTTTAGAATTTAGAGTCGATAATGAGTGGCGTACACAGCACGAAAACGCACTTAGAAACGGTGATAATAACGCTTTATTTACTCAACTAACGCTTAAAATCACCCCGCCGATACTAAAGAACTTATTTATTACCTTTGCTGCGGATAACCTATGGGATGAATCGTTCGAGGAAATACCAGGGACACCAGGGCGCGGTGAGCAATACACATTAAGTGCAACGTATAGCTGGTAACCATTAACACAAGCAAGCTTCACGTCTTGTATCTCTCATTGATAAATGATTAGCTATCATTTATCACATCGAAGTCAGTGAGCTTGCCTGTGCGTCTAGTATTTAATACTGCTCCGTAGATAAGGCCCTGACTTTCTATTCTCAGAAACTGAATGGTATCCAAGCACACTTTTTTTAAGTAGATGCTGTATGTACAAGGGGAGTAAGTAGAGATGATGTTTATCGGCATTGATATTAGTAAAGAGAAGATTGATTTATCGTGGTTGAGAGACCAGCTTACAAACAAAATTAAAACAAAAGTCTTTAAAAACAAGCGTCAAGACTTTTTAGCAATAGAAAAATGGCTTTTAAATACAACTAAAAGCGCTGCTAATGAGCTCGTTATCACCCTCGAACCAACGGGTGTTTATCATGAAGCACTGATGTATTTTTTATACGAGCAAGGCTTTAATATTATTTTAGCGAATCCCGGTAAAGCTAAAAAGTATGCTGACGCTTTAAACATAATTCATAAAACAGACAAATCTGATGCAACGATGCTTGCCCATTACGGCTGTGCTAAGCATGCAGTCGTTAATTATTGGCAGCCTGATGCATTAGAAGTTAGAGAGCTTAAAGCCCTTATCCGTCGTTTAGATGCGCTTGAGAGTAACCGGCAACGAGAAGCCAACCGATTAGAAGCAAGTGAATTCAGCAACGTTTCCGCGCGTGTTTGCCAATCGATAAAAGTGACTATCGCGTTTTTAGATGACGAAATTAAACAGCTTAAATCTGACATTGATAACCACATAGATAATGAACCTGATTTAAAAAGAAACAGGAAACTACTAGAGTCTATCCCTGGCATTGGGCCCGTATTATCGAGAGAGCTGACGTATTTATTTGCGGCTAAGAAATTTAATAAAGCCAAAGAAGCGGCGGCTTATTGTGGATTAATCCCACGGCACAATGAATCGGGTAAATTAAAAGGGCGAACATCAATCAGTAAACTTGGGCCAGCCAGAATTCGATGTAAACTTTATATGGCGGCCATTGTCGCTGGGCAATGGAATAAAACAATAAAACGACACAAGTTAACGTTAATAAATAATGGTAAAACACCGATGCAAGCTGTGTGTGCAAATATGCGAAAGCTCATTCATATATGTTTTGGTGTAATAAAAAACCAAGAAGCGTTTAAGCTCCAAGAAAGTTAAATACGACCTTGAAGCTTAAAATGAGAGATGGTATCTACAAAAATAGACGCAACTCTACACTTTGGCGGTAGACGTAGAGCTTACTCACGTGAAAAGCGCAGCTTTTAATTACTGGAAGCCCAGAGACTCTTATTACCTTTTACCGTCTTTATGAACCCTATTTACAGGCTTTGCCTGTTACGTAAGCAAGCTTCACGTCTACAAAATAACCACAAGCCTACACTTTAGCGGTAGACGCGAAGCTTGCTTGCGTGAAAAGCGCAGTTTTTAATTACTTTAGGCCCAGCGTCTCAAATCCCCTTTGTGAATAAATCACTTTACAGGCTTTGCCTGTCACGTAAGCAAGCTTCACGTCTACAAAATAACCGCCTACCTGCACTTTAGCGGTAGGCTTTCAACTTGCTGACGCGAAAAGCGTAGCTTTAAATTACTTTAGGCCCTGCTTCTCAAATCCTCTTTGTGAATAAATCACTTTTACAGGCTTTGCCTGTCACGTAAGCAAGCTTCACGTCTACAAAACAATCGCATTTCTGCACTTTGCCGGTAGGCTTTCAGCTTACTGACGCGAAAAGCGAAACTTTTAATTATTTAAAATAACTACTCAGTTATAAATAAATGTAAATGTCTGTGTATTAAAAACGAGGATTAAGTTAGCTCTTCGAGCTCGGTAATAAGCGCTAGAGCTTGCGCATTTGTTGAGCCGCACACATCAAACGTGGCGCTAAAATCGCTACACACTTTAGGCCGACTTTCATCACCAAATAACTTACATAAATTACGCTCATCCAGCTGAATACAGCGCTCTCCGGCTTTTTTACCGTTTGGCATCCCTGGTATTGGAGAGCTAATACTTGGCGCAATACAGCATGCACCGCAGCCTAATCTGCAAGTCATTGATTCGGTTTTCATAATATCCTCTGTATAAAAAACACTTACTTTTATTCCTTTTTAGGAACGTAATTAGCCCACACGCGAAGTTGCAATACACATATGTAATGCTTTGTTACATCTTAAAACGCCTTGTAAACACTTTATTGCGTATTATTGCTCTGTCACCACCAATTATGAAGGAATGCCTTGTGGCTACTACAAAACAAATAATACTCCCAATTGCAGTTTTAGCAGGCGGTATTGCTTTAGCTTTCGCCTTTATGGCCATGAAAAAGCCACCGGAAGAAAAGCCTGAGCAAGACATTCGCCCTTTAGTTGCGACCCAAAGCATACTCTTAGATTCTATAACGCTCGATGTTAAATCGTACGGCATAGTAAAACCAAAAGATCGTACCGAATTAATAGCACAAGTAAGTGGGCAAGTTATTTTGGTGTCAGATCAATTTGTTGAAGGCGCATTTGTAAAGCAAGGCGATATTTTAGCACGAATTGATGCAAATGATTACGAGGCAGACTTTATTGAAGCGCAAGCAGGTTTAGCTCAAGCAAGCTCAGCACTTGAAATAGAACGCGCACAAGCACATGTAGCAAAAGCTGAGTGGGAGCGTATTAAATCTGACTCAAGCGACGCTATTGCATCAGAGCTTTATTTACGCAAACCACAATTGGCCGAAAAGCTCGCGCGTTACCGCTCTGCTCAAGCAAGTGTTAAACGTGCTAGCCGCAATCTTGAACGTACTTATATTAAAGCCCCTTATGATGCCATTATTAATGAGCGTACAATTAGCTTAGGTTCAGTAGTAAACCCAGGTAATAGCTTTGGTGCACTGAGCGCAACCTCGGTTGCAGAGGTTCGTTTACCGGTTGCCGATCAAGAACTGCAATATTTAAAAAATGGCGGCGTAGGTTCAAACGTTACATTTAACGCAGAATACGCGGGTAAGCAAACAATGTGGCAAGCCAAAGTAATTCGCACTGAAGGCGTGGTAGATCATACAAGCCGCATGAGCTATTTGGTAGCACAACTTGCAACACCTTACGGCGATAAAACACGCCCACTACGTTTTGGTTCGTACATTAACGCTACCATTGAAGGTCGCCCGCTTGATAACGCGATTATTGTTGCGCACCACTTAGTTAAAGATAATAAAATTGTGATTTTAAACGAAGATTTAACCTTGTCATTTAAAACGCTAAATATTATACGCGAACAAAACGGCATGATTATAGCCAGCCAAGGCTTAAAAAACGGCGAGCAAATTGTTACCTCAGCGCTTGAATATCCAACTGAAGGCATGGCAGTAAAAATTGAAGATATTGCGCCTGATAAAACTGACATTACTCAACTTGCGCTGAAAGAGGAATAGCCATGAACACTCGTGAAACAGGGTTAATAGCATGGTTTGCCCGAAATCCCGTTGCTGCGAACCTGCTAATGATATTTATATTAGTGGGCGGTCTTTTAATGGCGATGACCATTCGCAAACAAATGTTCCCACAATTTGAAAGCAACTGGATAAGCGTACAAGCAATTTATCCTGGGGCTGCCCCGCAAGAGGTTGAAGAAGGCATAACCATAAAAGTTGAAGAAAACCTTGAAGGTCTTGAAGGCATTAAACGCCTAATTACCTACTCTAACCGTGGTTTTTCTCAAGCGTGGATTGAAATAGAAGAGCAATACAATCCACAAGAAGTACTTGATGAAATTAAAGTACAAGTTGATTCAATAAACACCTTTCCTGCTGGAATGGAACGCCCTGTTGTTCGCCGTGATAAGTTTGAGCAAGAGGTAATGATACTCGCGCTTTATGGCGACATGAGTAACTACCAGTTAAAAGAGCTTGGCAACGATATAAAAGATGAGTTACAAGCTCTGCCTCACGTTAACCTGGTTAATTTTAATGGCGGTTTAGAGTACGAAATTGGTATTGAAGTCAGCCCCGATAAACTGCGCGAATACGGCTTAACATTTAGAGATATTGCAGGCGCTGTGCAAAGCTTTTCGGCAAATATGTCGGCGGGACAAATACGCTCTGAAAACGGTTATATTTCGATGCGTGTTGAAAAACAAGCCTACCGTGGTTTTGAGTTTGAAAAACTGCCACTTATTACTCTTGCTGATGGCGCACAAATTTATTTAGGCGATGTAGCAACCATTAACGATGGCTTTGAAGAAGGCTTACAGTATTCTAAATATAATGGTAAAAACTCACTCTCGTTTGAAGTCAACGCATCAAAAGATCAAGACATTACCGATGTAGCAAAAGTCCTTAAAAGCTACATGGCCACTAAAGAGCCACTTTTACCTGCAGGCGTTAAGCTCTCCCCTATTGTTGATTTAACTTACTACCTTGAAGGTCGACTCGATATGATGGTCGATAACATGATTTGGGGTGGCTTGTTAGTAATGATAGTACTAGCATTGTTTTTACCGCTACGCTTAGCATTTTGGGTAATGATGGGTTTACCGGTTTCGTTTTTAGGCGCCTTTTTGTTTATGCCTATTGGCTTTTTAGATGTAACAATTAACCTAGCCTCGCTATTTGCCTTTATACTCGTACTTGGGATTGTAGTGGATGACGCCATAGTTGTGGGCGAGTCAGCCAGTGCCGAAATAGAAAAATACGGCCACACACTTGATAACGTAGTACGCGGCGTAAAACGTGTTGCGATGCCAGCAACCTTTGGTGTGCTAACAACTATTGCGGCATTTTTACCACAAACACTCGCAACTGGCCCTGGCGCTGCTTTTTCTAAGGCAATTGGTGGCGTTATTATTTTATGTTTGATTTTTTCACTCATTGAATCAAAACTAATTTTACCTGCGCATATTGCAGCAATGAACCCACGTAAACCAAACTCTAAAAACCTATTACATCGCTTACGTATGGTGATTGATAGTGGTTTAAAAGGCTTTGTGAATAACTACTACCTTCCTTTTGTTAGCCGCTGTATTCACTATCGCTATACCGTAATTGTTGGCTTTATGTGTTTGCTTATTGTAAGCGCAGGTATGTTTGCAGGTGGTTTGGTTAAGTTTGTACCAAACCCTAAAATACCACACGACTTTCCGCGTATTGATATAGAAATGAACCTTGCTTCGTCTGAGCAAGCAACGCTTGAAACCGCACGTAAAATAGAAAGCGTGTTGTTAAAGGTCGATCAACAACTAAAAGAACAATACGGTAAACCGATGATCCGCGATTTATCGGTAAGCCTGCGCGGACGAACGCAAGCAAACATTATGGCCATTTTAGTAGAGCCTGATTTACGTCCTATCGACACCTTTGCCCTAAGTGCATTATGGCGCGAACAAATGCCCGCTTTACCTGGCGTTAAAACCATGACCATTCAAGACAGTATAATGAATGGCGGTCGAGATGATGGCGACGTTAGCTTTAAACTTGAAGGCAAAAATGCTGACGAACTAAAAGAAGTGGCAGGTAAATTAAAAGCCAAATTACAAACAATGGAAGGTGTTGGCGACGTAAACGACTCAATGCAAAGCGCCACTGACGAAGTACAGCTAGATTTAAAACCACTGGCTTACAGCATGGGTTTAACGCTTGCTGATGTCGCATCGCAAGTAAGCTTTAGTTACTACGGCTTAGAAGCGCAGCGAATATTGCGTGAAGGCGAAGAAATTAAAGTCATGATCCGCTACCCAGAAGACGAACGTAATTCAATAAGTGACATCGCAAGTGTGCGTATTATTACACCTACTGGCGCTGAAGTACCGCTAAGTGAAATAGCCGAAGTTAAATTGGTTGACGGTGTAAACCGTATTCGCCGCGAAAACTCTAAACGTACTGTAAACGTATGGGCTGCGGTAAATACCGACAAAGCCGAACCCTTTGCAATTGCTGAGGAAATTCGTGATGAATACTTACCATCATTACTTAAAAGCTACCCCGGCGTTACAAGTGATGTAGCTGGGCGCATTCAAGAAGAGATGGACAGCGCCTCAGAGCAGCTTCGTGATTTTGGTATATCAATGATGATTATATTTGCGTTATTAGCGATTCCACTTCGCTCTTACTCGCAGCCACTTATTATTATGTCGGTTATTCCGTTTGGTGTAGTTGGCGCTATGTTTGGGCATATGATTTTAGGTATGACCATGAGTAGCTTATCTATGTTTGGGATTATTGCTGTAGCGGGTGTGGTTGTAAATGACTCCCTCGTTATGGTTGATTTTGTAAACAAAGCACGCGCTGAAGGTGTCGCAACTAAAGACGCTGTAATGCAAGCCGGTGCACGTCGCTTTAGAGCGATACTACTCACCTCAATCACAACCTTTATTGGTGTAATGCCAATTATTTTTGAAACGAGTTTACAAGCTAAAATAGTTATCCCAATGGCTGTATCACTTGCCTTTGGTGTGTTATTTGCCACCGTAATTACACTGATACTTATACCGTGCCAGTATGTTGCACTAGAAGATGCTAAACGATTAGTACGTAAAATGCGTGGCAAGCCACCACTAGTAGATGCCCAACCAGCGCCTACTCACAGCTAAATAAGTAATATCCCAACCAAAAAAGCTCGGCATACTCTATGCCGAGCTTTTTATTTTTATCTTAAAAATAATATTCAACTATTCACTAATATTACTTCTACTACTCATTTTTTAACACATAGACTCCATCAACAGTCCTAATAATTGAGAGAAATATTGCTCGTTTTTTATCCCTAATACGTTATGGTATTTAAATAATAAATATACATAATAAAGTTAAGGAACAGCCATGAATACATCTCCCTCTGATCACATCCCTCAAGAAGCCTTTGATTGGTATGACGAATACGCACACGGTTTAATGGACCGCCGTACGTTTATGAAAAAACTCGGTGGTTTAGCTGCGCTTGGTTTTTCGATGGCTGTACTTACATCAGCGCTATTACCTAATTACGCGTTTGCTGAGCAAGTCTCGTTTAATGATGACGATATTACGGCAACGTACGAAGAATTCGATTCACCAGATGGATATGGTAAGGGCAAGGGATATTTAGCCGTACCTAAAAACGTAGAAGGAAAGCTCCCTGTTGTGCTAGTGGTACACGAAAACCGTGGATTAAACCCGTACGTAAAAGATGTAGCAAGGCGCTTAGCTAAGGTAGGCTTTATTGCGTTTGCACCCGATGCGTTGTTTCCACTAGGTGGCTATCCTGGTAACGACGATGAGGGTCGTGCTATGCAAAAAACAATGGATCGCGCTAAAATTCAAAACGATTTTGTAGCCGCTGCACACTTTTTAAAATCGCATGCTAACAGCAACGGTAAGCTAGGCGCTGTTGGGTTTTGCTTTGGTGGCTACATTGTTAATTACTTAGCCGCAGTAGATAGCAACTTACTCAGCGCCGGCGTGCCTTTTTACGGCACTCCTGCAAGTGAGAGTCTACGTAAAAATATTAAAGCGCCGTTAATGATTCAATTAGGTGAGCTTGATAAACGTGTAAACGCGTCGTGGCCACAGTACGAGCAAGATTTAAAAGCCAATAACGTTGAATACACTATGCATATGTATAAAGGGGCAAATCATGGTTTTCATAACGACTCTACAGGCCGTTATGATAAAGACAATGCTGAGCTTGCATGGCAGCGTACTATTGAGTTTTTTAATAAAAAGCTAAGTTAACGAATAAACAATAATGCCACCTGCTCAAAGTAGGTGGCATTATTAAAAAGTGCTTAGTTATTTTTGCTTTACGCTTTTTTGCTACGCATAACTAATAACGACAACAAAACGAGCAAATAAATACTCAAAGAGCCTCCGCTGCTAGAGCCATCTTTATTTTCGACTTTTGCAATTTTTTCTTCTTTAACACGTGTTTTAAACCTTGCTAGCTCTGCATCTAAATTAGTACTCATATCTGTAACAGCGAGATCGAACCCTTCTGCCGACTTTTCAGATAACGTTTCATCAATACCTATTGCTGTTGTTCTTTTTTCAAGCTTACTTATACCAGGTGCTCTAAATAGCATTTTTCTACTTTTTATGTCAAAAACGGCCGTATCAACAAAGGTTTGAATTGTATTTTCATTTCCCGGAATAACGTACATACCCACTATCGTCCAATAAAGTAAGGCGGCATTATTTTCATAAGATTGTGTAACTTGATCATATGAAACCAGTGCCATTACATCTACATCGTAAAGCCTCCCGACTTGCTCGAGTGTTGCAAAACCTTCACCTCCTTTTAAATAGGTACTTGGTATAACTTCAATGCGGTCAATATAATCATATTGTAAAAATGACTTTTTTACTTTTTCGAGCAATTCGACTTGGTTTTGGCTCTCTAAGCCGTCTGGTTGCCAGTTTTTAGACGGTACAAATGCAATTCCAACGGTAACAGGGAGTTTTAAAACAGGTATTTCAGGTTTATAGGTAGCACGGCTTTGTTGATCAGGATATAAGAAGTCCATTAAGCTACTAGATTGTGTATTTTTGCCTGTATTGTTACTCATAAACGAGCTACAAGAAGCAAGTAAAGCCGCCATCAAAATGATTATATATTTATTAAATCTCACATTTATTCCTTTTTATTTTTAATTTAATTCAGTTACATGCCAAAGCTCACCCGATGGTCCCCATAAGTAAATAACGCTACCCCAAGGTTCTTGTTTTATACCCTCAAAACGGATGTCGAAACCGCTTAAATTGCTAATAAGGTCATATGCTTCATCTATATTTAACACACAAAGTTGCAGCATTAAGTTTTCAGCAAACGTTTTATTATAATAACGCTGTAAAAAGAACGTACATTCGCCAAAGGTGCACACACATAAATCATTTGAGGCATCTTCAATCTTAAATCCAAGCGCTTTATAAAAACGCTGAGATTGCTCATAATTTTTACAGGGAATGAAAATTCTAATATCATCAACTTGCATAACTCTTCCTTAATTAGCTCAGTACACTTTTATCAATAATTCCTTTATTTACCAACTGCTGCAGAATAGTTTGGGATTTTGCTCTGCATGCATCACGTAGTAAACGTACCGCAGGCGTTATTGACTGCCTACTTGGGCAAATAAGCCAAAGTTCACCATTAGTGTGTTGATAACCTGGCAAAGTAGTAACCACTCTATCATTGAGTAAATCGTCGGCTATATCGAGTGCTGACTTTACCGCTAAGCCTTTACCCGCAACACACCATCGCCTCACTAGGTCACCATCGTTAGACGCGCGCCGGCCATCCATTTTAACTTTATATTTTGTCTCGCCATCGGTGAACTCCCATGTGTTATTTATAATATCTTGTAGTTGATAAAATAAGCCTTGGTGATTAGCTAAGTCGTCTGGATGTTCAGGAGAGCCATTTTGTAATAAATATTCGTCAGTTGCACATAATAAGCGCGGTACGTTGCAAATTTTAAAACCGTAAACGCTAGCGTCACTTGGCGAGCCATAACGAAGTGCTATATCAACTGAATCACGATAAAAATCAATATTACTGTCACTTATATGCGCTCGGAGGCTCAACTTAGGATAATTATCCATCAGCTCATCAATCCATGGGATAACTAAATTTCGCCCTAAGTCAGATGAAAGCGCAACACGTAATTCGCCTTCAATTTCGTCATGCTCACCTTTGAGGTTATGCTTTGCTTGCTCAAGTATTGCTAAAGCTTGTTCGCACTGAGGTATATAGCGCTCCCCAGCGGCTGATAACCTTAAATGACGTGTAGTACGTACAAAAAGTTCACTGCCCAGTGCTAATTCAACACGCTTAATTACCGCGCTCGCAGTTGCTGTGCGCATATCTAATTTAGCAGCTGCAAGCGTAATACTTCTAAACTCAGCTACTTTTAGAATAAGTTTTAAATCTTCTATGTTCATATTATCTATATATATTTGATAATGTTTCAATGATTATGATGTTTATTAAATGCAAAGCAAGCGCTATTATCAAATCCGTAAAATCTTCTTATTTAAAACTGATTGGTCACTATTGAATTATTTAAATTCAAACCAATTAATAACAACTCGCTCAATTTATTTATTTGGAAAAATAATGACTCACCCAATTATTAGTGATTTAGAAAAACGCTACACAACTAAACGTTACACAACTAAGCGTATTCCTCAAGATGACCTAGACGTAGTATATGAAGCTATGCGTCTTTCTCCTTCATCAATTAACTCGCAGCCTTGGAAGTTTGTTGTAATTGAATCTGATGAAGCAAAAGAACGTATGCATACTACCTTTGCTAATAAGTTTCAATTTAATCAGCCTCATATTAAAACAGCGTCGCACGTTATTTTATTTGCTTACAACCCTAAATATACACGTGACGATTACGCACAAGTAATTGATGCAGACATTAAAAACGGTCGTACTAAAGCAGAAAACCGCGAACAATCATTTGGTGCTTTCGCGTTTGTTGATATGAATACTGATGAGCAAGGCAATAACGCAACGTGGACTAAAGCGCAAACTTACATAGCGCTTGGTAACACAATGCATGCAGCAGCACGCTTAGGTATTGATTCAACTCCTATGGAAGGCGTTGATGCACAGCTTATTGGTGAAGTTTTTGAAAAAGAGCTAGATGGTTACATTTGTGATGTAGCATTAGTACTTGGCTACCATGATGACGCTGAGGATTATAATGCTAAATTACCTAAATCTCGCTTAGCAAAAGAGCAAGTTATTCAGGTTTTATAATTTTTCAAACCAAGCAGCTGGTGTATGTCAGCTGTTATTTTTCGCTTATACATTTATAAATACAAATCATATTCAGTCAAGGATCTAAGCATATTACTCTGTACTAATGTGCTGCAATAACTGTTAAGGCCACCTTAATATGGTAAGAAAAAGTATTAAACAAAAAATACAGCTATAAAACAATTGCATTACAGTGAAGGAAAACACATCGTCGGTTACAGTCACTATACCGTATCTAGATAGTGTCCAGCCATAACGAAAAGAATGCAATAAAGGCAACCCCACCATAAGTAAAAGTACCACGCTGTAAAATTGATTAATCGTGCTTAAAATCGACAGTTCAGCGAACAACATTAAGGGTAAACTGATACACAAACCAAATAAAAACACACCCGCTATTCTTTTATTAGAGCAGCTGGTCATTCGTAATATTTTTTTAGCCTCAGCCTCTTTTTCTATCGCATCATTATAGTGTTTTAATTCGTTTTCTCTTTTTAAAAATTCAGCCATTAATGCATTGAAATTCTCAGTGTATTTATCTTTATCTATATTAGCTTTTACATCGAACAATTCTTCAAGTGTATAGTTAGAATAATCTATTTTAATGGGGTAATTCCTTATAGAGTACTGTTTATAGCGGCTACAGAAAGTGCAATTCCTTCGCTAACCTTCTTAAATAACGTCAATAAAAACAAGTGACTATTACATTTCAAGTGCAAGTTAGACCCATAAAAAAACACGCAACAGATGCGTGCTTTATAATATATCTAAGGCTGACAAAATAGTAATTTAACCTACTTTAAGCTGCGCAGCTTGAATGTATTGCACGAGATCTTCAATAGAAACCACGGTCATATTATGCTTATTAGCATAATCACTCACTTCAGGTAAACGTGCCATTGAACCATCGGGGTTGGTAAGTTCGCAAATTACACCAAATGGTTTTAAGCCTGCAAGTTGCATTAAATCAACCGATGCTTCGGTATGACCACGGCGAACTAGCACACCGCCAGTTTGTGCTTTTAAACCAAATACATGGCCAGGGCGCGATAAATCACTTGGTTTTGCATTATCGGCTGTAGCAGCTTTAATAGTAGTCACTCTATCAACGGCAGATACGCCGGTTGTAACACCGTGCTTAGCTTCAATAGTGACAGTATAAGCGGTGTTATTTTGACTGGTGTTATTGGTTACCATTTGCGGTAGGTCGAGCTGTTTAATACGCTCCTCTCCCATGCATAGGCATACAATACCACTGCCTTCGCGGATCATTTCGGCCATTTGTGGGGCCGTTAAATGCTCAGCTGAAAAAACAAAGTCGCCTTCGTTTTCGCGGTTTTCGTCATCAACAACAAGTACGCCTTGCCCTTGCTGTAATGCAGCAATTGCGCTTTGTACACGGATATGGCTTTCGCCGAATTGAGTAAGTAGAGACTGAATCATCATTATATTCCAAATAAAAAATAATAGATTCAGGACACAGAAAGGCATGGCAAAGCCATACAAATAAAATCGTATGGATTAAACCAAAACAGCATTAAAAATGCTCACCAAAAAGCTACGTTTTGGTGTACATAAATAAGCTATATTCTCTTTCATCCGGACTCTAACCGTCGGCTCTGGCATCTCACCAGATCTGCTTGACCTTTACTTAACCTATTTAAACACTGTAAAAACAAGTTAAATAAAGCGCTCGCGGGCTCATTTAAGTTACAAATAACATTAAACATACCGCCGGTGGGGAATTTCACCCCGCCCTGAGAATTAACAGTAAGCGTTAGCACTTACTGCAAGCATATTATACGCCTGTATTTACTTGTTTTTCAAAACTAAATGCCATAAATACTACGAAAGTTGAATGTTTACCGATGCACTGTTTACTATACCTTCATTTATATCAGCAATAAGCGAACACATAGCACCGTTAACTAAATTTAAGTTAGGTTGAACGTGCCCTATGTCAGCATCAAAAATAACGGGAAATAAACACCCGCCTAATGCAACATCAAGCGCATGACGATAGTCAAAGGCATCATAATGACTTTGTGTAATTTCACTTCGCCCTAAAACCAAGCCATTGATGTCGTCAAATATGCCCGCTAATTTTAATGACAGTAAAAATCGTGCAACCGTGGTAGGCGTTAGCTCTGAGTTTTCGAGGTATAAAATAAGCCCTTCGGGTGCACTGTCCTTTTTAAATTCATGCAGTGCTAAAAATGGTGAGTCGAGCAATAAGCCGACTGTATCTAAACATCCACCAAATAAGCGGCCTGACATTTCTATGGTGCGTTTATCTGTATAGTTTAAACATTGCCATTTTGTGGGCTCACTAGGGCTTAGTAATTCATTCGGGTTTTGTGCGTAATTAGGCTTGTTTTTTTGATATAAAGAAGAAGGCCCTTGCTCAAATTTACTACCGGCTTCGTAAGTAAGAGTTTCGAATATTTGTAGGCTATACGCGTTTTTTTCATCTGGATGGAGCTGCATAAGGTTAGCGCTGTGAAGTGTTGCCCATTGGCACTTAGCGGTGAGTGCACATGCAATCGTGCTCACATCAGAAAACCCAACTAGCCATTTAGGTTTGGCTTGTTTAATCGCGTTAAAATCAAGTAGTGGCAATACCTCCATTGCCAGCTCACCACCCATTGGCGGCATAATGGCATCTATTTCATCATCTAGTAATAAACCCATTAGTTGCTCGGCATGGGCTTTAGCATTAAGCTCATTACGTGGTCTGTTTTGGCGTAAAAACTCCCCCTCTACAACCTCATAGCCACGGTGCTTTAATCCCTCTATCACAATATCTAATCGCCCGTGGTATTTTTCTTTTAGGCCTGATGACAGCGAGCAAATTGCAATTTTAGAGCCTACTTTTAAAGGCGCTGGGTAAAGAATATTAGCCATGGGTGTTCCTTTTTAATAAAGTGATTATGTACCTATATCAACACGTACACTCTTTATACAATATGAATGTATAAATGAGCTAATGCTTTGAGGTCAGCAAAATAATAATACCAATTCCATTAAGTATGTGATCTGAATTTTACGCCGAAAAAACAATTCAGTTCTAGGCGTAAATTGATGTAAATGGTTGTTCCCTTTACGAAATTAACAACAAATAAATGGGTTATTTTAGCAAGTAAAATAGATCAGCTATTTATTGGAATTGGTATAAGTTTTAATATTAAATTTCAGGCATAAAAAAACCGATGTAATTACATCGGTTTTTATTTAAAACGTTAAAGTGAGTTATACGTTAAAGATACTCAACTTCAATGATTTCGAACTCAACAATACCTTTTGGTGTTTGAATAGACACTGAGTCGTCCATTTGTTTACCAATTAAGCCACGCGCTATAGGTGAGTTAACAGATATTAAGTTATTTTTAATATTTGCTTCATCATCGCCTACAATACGGTATTTTACTTCAGCATCGGTTTCTACATTTACAATAGTCACCGTTGTACCAAAAATAACTCTACCGGTATTTGGCATTTTAGTTACGTCGATAATTTGAACATTTGAAAGCTTAGCTTCAATTTCTTGAATACGACCTTCGCAAAAACCCTGTTGCTCACGTGCAGCATGATACTCAGCGTTTTCTTTTAAGTCACCATGTTCACGTGCAACCGCAATATCACTTACGATTTTAGGACGGGTAACTGTTTTTAATTCGTTAAGCTCTTTACGCAGTAAATCTGCGCCACGAACTGTCATCGGAATTGATTGCATACTTTTCTCACTTAACACCAAGGCCCTAGTTGGCCTTGGCACATTTCCTTAGTTCAATCGCAGGTGTAGCTCTTGAACTGACGTCACTTTACTGCGGTCATCTGCTTTGTTAGCAGTACAGTTAGCGAATGCCGCGTTCAAGGTTGTCGTATAGTTGGTTTTATTTTGCAATGCACCACGACGTAACACCTTCGAATCTTCGATCGCTTGGCGACCTTCGGTGGTATTAACAATATAGCTGTACTCTTTATTCTTAATATAATCAAGAATATGCGGGCGGCCTTCATATACTTTGTTTACACGTCGTACTTCAATGCCAGCTTCTTCAAGAGCTTCTGCCGTGCCACCAGTTGCGTCAAGTTCAAAACCTAAGTCGGTCATGATTTTGGCTAATTCAACAATACGTGGCTTATCGCTATTACGAACAGATAATAACGCGCGACCACCGCGTGGTAAAGTATTGCTTGCACCTAATTGTGCTTTTGCGAATGCTTCGGCGAAAGTATCGCCAACACCCATCACTTCACCTGTTGAACGCATCTCAGGACCACGGATTGGATCCACACCTTGAAACTTAGCAAACGGCAGTACAACTTCTTTAACGCTGTAGTAAGGAGGAATCACTTCTTTAGTAATACCTTGGCTTGCTAAAGACTGACCAGCCATACAACGTGCAGCTACTTTTGCAAGCGCTACACCCGTAGCTTTTGATACAAACGGTACAGTACGTGCAGCACGAGGGTTGACTTCGATTAAGTACACTTTGTCTTCTTTTACTGCAAACTGTGTATTCATCAAGCCAACAACACCAAGTTCAAGCGCCATGTCGGTTACTTGCTTGCGCATTACGTCTTGCACTTCTTGTGATAAAGAATGTGCTGGTAATGAACAGGCTGAGTCACCCGAGTGAACACCCGCTTGCTCAATGTGCTCCATGATACCGCCGATGATTACTTGCTCGCCGTCACAAATTGCGTCAACGTCAACTTCAATCGCGTTATCTAAGAAACGGTCCAGTAATACAGGTGCTTCGTTTGATGCTTGTACAGCTTCGGTCATGTAGCGACGTAAATCATCTTCGTCGTATACAATTTCCATTGCACGACCACCTAGTACGTACGACGGGCGAACAACGAGTGGGAAGCCAATTTCAACTGACTTAAGTAAGGCTTCTTCAGTTGAAGTTACTGTTGCGTTTTCTGGCTGAAGTAAGTTTAAACGCTCAACAAGTTGTTGGAAACGTTCGCGGTCTTCTGCACGGTCAATCGCATCTGGTGAAGTACCAATGACTGGCACACCATTAGCTTCAAGCTCACGCGCTAGCTTAAGTGGTGTTTGACCACCGTATTGTACGATAACGCCTTTTGGCTTTTCAACACGTACGATTTCGAGTACGTCTTCAAGCGTAATTGGTTCAAAGTATAAACGATCCGAAGTATCATAATCGGTAGATACCGTTTCAGGGTTACAGTTAACCATGATGGTTTCATAGCCGTCTTCACGAAGCGCAAGCGAGGCATGTACACAACAGTAATCAAACTCAATACCTTGACCGATACGGTTTGGACCACCACCAATAACCATGATTTTATCACGATCAGTTGGGTTAGCTTCACACTCTTCATCGTAAGTTGAGTACATGTAAGCTGTGTCTGAGCTAAATTCTGCAGCACACGTATCAACACGTTTGTATACTGGCACTATGTTTAATAAATGACGCTTTTTACGAATTTCAGCTTCAGATACACCTGCAATTTCTGCTATACGCGGATCTGCAAAGCCTTTGCGCTTAAGTTTACGTAGGAAGTCAGCATTTAAACCCGCCATGCCTACTTTCGCTATTTTTGCTTCGTCTTTTAAAATGTCTTCTATTTGTACTAAGAACCAACGGTTTACTTTAGTCAGCTCGTAAACATCATCAACGCTCATGCCATGGCGCATTGCATCGGCAATGTACCAAATACGCTCAGCGCCTGGCTCGCGTAGTTCGCGGATGATTTTTTCTTTTGCTTTAGGGTCATCAAGTGCCACTATTGGGTTAAAACCTGTAGCGCCTACTTCAAGACCCCGTAATGCTTTGTGTAGTGACTCTTGTTGATTACGACCAATTGCCATTACTTCGCCAACTGATTTCATTTGCGTAGTTAAACGGTCGTTTGCACCGGCAAATTTTTCAAAGTTAAAGCGAGGAATTTTTGTAACAACGTAATCGATTGAAGGCTCAAAAGACGCAGGTGTTTTGCCACCAGTAATGTCGTTTTGAAGTTCATCAAGCGTGTAACCTACAGCTAATTTTGCAGCAATTTTAGCAATTGGGAAACCCGTTGCTTTTGATGCTAGTGCAGATGAACGTGATACACGTGGGTTCATCTCAATGATAACCATACGGCCATCTTCTGGATTAATACCAAACTGTACGTTCGAACCACCGGTTTCTACACCAATTTCACGTAATACTGCCATAGAGGCGTTACGCATAATTTGGTATTCTTTGTCAGTTAGCGTTTGCGCTGGTGCAACAGTGATTGAATCGCCAGTGTGAACACCCATCGGGTCAAAGTTTTCAATGGTACAAACAATAATACAGTTGTCGTTTTTATCACGTACAACTTCTGTTTCGTACTCTTTCCAACCAATTAGTGATTCATCAATCAATAATTCGCTAGTAGGCGATAAATCTAAGCCGCGTTCACAAATTTCTTCAAACTCTTCTAAGTTATACGCCACACCGCCGCCGGTGCCGCCCATAGTAAAAGAAGGCCTGATAATACATGGCAAACCAATGCGCGTTATGATGTCTTTGGCTTCATCCATAGAATGAGCAATCTCAGCACGTGGACATTCAAGACCAATATTTTTCATTGCTACGTCAAAGCGTTCGCGGTTTTCTGCTTTGTCGATTGCATCAGCCGTTGCACCAATAAGTTCAACGCCGTGCTTAGCCAATACACCGTGCTTGTCTAGTTCAAGTGCACAGTTTAATGCTGTTTGACCACCCATTGTAGGCAGTATTGCATCAGGCTTTTCTTTTTCAATGATTTTTTCTACCACTTCCCAATGAATGGGTTCGATGTATGTTGCATCGGCCATATCAGGGTCTGTCATGATAGTTGCAGGGTTTGAGTTAACTAATATAACTCTGTAGCCTTCTTCTCTAAGTGCTTTACACGCTTGAGCACCAGAGTAGTCAAATTCACACGCTTGACCAATTACAATTGGGCCTGCGCCTAAGATAAGAATGCTTTTTATGTCGGTACGTTTTGGCATTATTACTCCAGTTAAATTAGTGTTTACGCGCTTGCATCAAATCGATGAAGTGGTCAAATAATGGGGCTGCATCGTGCGGACCAGGGCTTGCTTCAGGGTGACCCTGGAAGCTAAACGCAGGTTTATCTGTACGATGAATACCTTGAAGCGTTCCGTCAAATAACGATTTGTGCGTGGCACGAAGCGTACTTGGCAGGCTTGACTCTTGCGCAGCAAAACCATGGTTTTGAGCTGTGATCATAACTACATCGCGGTCTAGGTCTTTAACTGGGTGGTTAGCGCCGTGGTGGCCAAATTTCATTTTTTCTGTTTTAGCACCTGAGGCAAGGGCTAATAACTGATGACCTAAACAGATACCAAAAATTGGTGTGTCGGTTTCTAAAAAGGTTTTAATTGCATCAATAGCGTAAGTACATGGCTCAGGATCGCCAGGGCCATTAGATAGGAAGATACCATCAGGGTTTAAAGCCAGTACGTCAGCGGCAGAGGTTTGCGCTGGTACTACTGTAAGTTTACAACCACGGTCTACAAGCATACGTAAAATATTACGCTTTACACCGAAGTCGTAGGCAACAACATGAAACTTTTCATCAGCAGCATCAAGAGTTTTAAATCCTTCGCCTAATGTCCAGCTTGATTCGCGCCACTCAAAATTTTCCTTGGTTGAGACAACTTTTGCTAAATCCATACCTTTTAAGCCTGGGAAGGCTTGCGCGGCTTGTAGCGCTTTACTTTCGTCTAGCTCGTCGCCAGCAATAATACACCCGTTTTGTGCGCCTTTATCACGCAAAATTCGAGTTAACTTTCTGGTGTCGATGTCCGCAATACCTAAAATATTACGTTCTTTTAAGTAATCATCTAACGATTGCTCGTTACGAAAATTACTTGCTAGCAGTGGCAAATCACGGATCACTAGGCCTTTAGCCCAAATTTGATTCGCTTCTTCGTCTTCGCTGTTGGTACCCGTATTACCGATATGTGGGTACGTCAAAGTTACGATTTGTTCCGCGTATGATGGATCAGTCAAAATTTCTTGATAACCAGTCATAGACGTATTGAATACTACTTCACCGACTGACATGCCGTCAGCGCCGATTGCAGTACCGCGAAACACTGTGCCGTCTTCTAGGACTAACAGAGCGGATTTAGTCAAGTTAAACCTCCTAACAGTAAAAAACGGGAGTAAGCAATTGCTTAACACCCCGCCAATACCCAGAGGGATCGTCAAAACTAGATTTTCGTGAGCTTAAATAGTTTTACGCAGTCTTAAATGATGCCGATATAAAACGCTAAACCTTCAATCATTTTTTCTTGCCTAAAACTATTTTTATTCCCACTGAAACCCAGGATTTACTAGCCATTTGGGTATAATTGGAAACACGCATTTAGTAATTTTTGGCAAATTGGCTGCATATTACATGAAGTTGCTATTTAGGTCTAACACTTTTTAGTAAATTGTTACAAACAAGTCACTGTAGGTGAAATTAGACCCAAACAGTTAAAAAAGTAACTAAACTACTTAAGATCTAGCACATCTTGCATATCATAAAGTCCTGCAGGTTTGTTTTTCAACCAGCTTGCAGCCCTTACAGCACCTAGAGCGAACGTCATTCTTGAACTTGCTTTATGGGTTAATTCAAGCCTTTCGCCCATTGTAGCGAAGTATGCGGTGTGTTCACCTACTATATCGCCCCCTCTTAGTACCGAATAACCAATTTCATTTTGCGATTTAGCTGTCTCCACTTGGCTGCGGTCATATACAGCAACCTCGTCGTGGTCCCAGCCTTTAGCCTGTGCAATTGATTCGCCAATGGCTAATGCTGTGCCCGATGGCGCATCGATTTTATGACGATGATGCGCTTCAAATATTTCAATATCTAAATCGTCACCAAACTTAGTTGCCGCTGTTTGTACTAGGTTTAATAGTACATTTACGCCAACACTGTAGTTTCGGGCAAATACAATTGGAATATGTTTGGCTGCATCGTGTAGTAGCGCCATATCCTCGGTTGTTAAACCCGTTGTACCAATAACCATAGGAATTTTTTGTGCTACAGCGGTTTTTAAATGATTTTTCATACCTGCAGGAAGCGTAAAGTCGATTAAAATATCTACATTATCTATTGTGGTTTCTTCGCTAAAGCTAACACTGTTGTCGGCTGCGCTATTTACTTGGTTTACATTAATACCTAATAACGATGAACTACTACGAACGTATGCACCTGTAAGTTGTGTTTGCTCTTTAATTGTCGCTGCTTCTAATAGAGCTAAGCCCATTCTGCCATTAGCACCAAAAACGCCTATTCGATTTGTAGTCATTGTTTTTACCTAATTTAAATTTGAATCCGTTTTTTACTAATCTGAGTATATATCCGGAGGATTGCAAATACGCACTTGGGCATTTTTATGCAACTGGACAAATATTAATCGCTGAAAATAGCGTTACTTTGTAGATATTATCTAAAAGTCATGCAATAGTCAGGTGACCTTTTAATTTAATAATAATAACAATACCAGTTTACTTTAGCCATCTATACATTTAAACTTCTCTTTCGCGTCGATTTGGTCTTTGGCTTGCGGGCGCTGCGGTCTTCTTAATTAATAAAATAAGAGTGACTCGCTAAATTCAGCTAAAAGAGGAGTTTTTGGCTGTTGTATTACTAAACTGTTTACGAGGAATATGATGCAGCCATCATTTAATAAAAACAAAGCTATACTTTCTTTACTTCCCCTACTGACCTTTGTAGCACTATTTTTAGGCTCTGGTTTGTACTTGCAATCGCAAGGGGTTGATTACGCTTTTTATCAACTTCCTGCTCCAGTGGCTATATTACCCGCTATTATGCTTGCGTTTATTTTAAATAAAGGCACAGTAAACGAATGTGTAGAGACCTTTATTAAAGGTGCCGGACACAACAATATTATTACCATGTGTTTAATTTACTTACTTGCAGGTGCTTTTTCTGCCGTTGCCAGTGCAACTGGTGGTGTAGATGCGGTAGTAAATGCTGGCTTATCACTTATTCCACCTTCGTTATTGCTCCCTGGCTTATTTTTAATTGCAGCGGTTGTATCAACAGCTATGGGGACGTCAATGGGAACAATCGGTGCTATTGGGCCTATTGCTTATGCGGTATCAATTAAAACCGGTATAGATCCAGCATTAATGGCAGGTACGATTGTATCTGGCGCTATGTTTGGCGATAACCTATCAATTATTTCCGACACCACTATTGCAGCCACACGAACGCAGGGCTGTGAAATGAAAGACAAGTTTAAAGAGAATCTTAAAATTGCAGTCCCTGCTGCAATACTAACTATTGGCTTGTTGTTTTACTTAACACCTGCAGCACAAGTAGTTGAGACCAAAGATTACGATATTTGGTTAGTACTTCCTTATGCTTTTATTTTAGTGTTAGCCGTTGCTGGCTTGAACGTATTTGTAGTGTTGTTTAGCGGTATTATTTTTGCTGCATTAATGGGCTTTACAGGAAGTTATGAAGGCGCAAGCTTTGTAAAAGATATTTACAAAGGCTTTACCGATATGCAGGAAATATTTTTACTATCAATGTTTATTGGTGGCTTATCTGAATTTATTCGTATTAACGGTGGCCTTGATTTCATTGCCCAAAAAATTCAAGCCATAACTAAAATCATCGCAAAATGGCACCGTAAAGTGGCCGATCAATTAGGTATTGCAGCATTGGTTATGACAAGTAATATGTGTATTGCTAATAATACCGTATCTATTATTGTTGCTGGCCCTATTGCTAAAAAGCTGGCAGATGATGGTGAAATAAGCGGTAAACGCTCTGCAAGTTTGCTTGATATATTTGCTTGTGTAACGCAAGGCTCACTTCCTTATGGCGCACAAGCGCTACTGTTAGGCGCTACGTTTAAAATTAGCCCGTGGGAAGTATCAACGTCTTCTTATTACTGCTTTATTTTAGCCTTTACTGCAATTACTATTATTTGTTTACGCCGTAATAAAGCGTAATAAATTGAGTCATTACATGTTGCAGCTTATTAAGTAGGCTGCAACATGTGTTAAATTAGCGATCAACAAATCAATCTCTTCTGCTATAATTGCCGCTTCCGCGTGTCACTAAAATTATAGTTATAAACAGTTATGAAATTTAAAAAATTACTCCCTTTTATTACCCTTACTTCTCTCGCTTTATCATCGTCGGCTTTCGCTGCCAATTGGAGCAGTACAGCAGTACATATAAATAATGGCAGCCAAAAAAATCCATTCACTGAGCAAGAGTCAGACACCACTGTTTACTCGCTTCAACATGCATCGGGCTATGACTACGGCGATAATTTCTTTTTTATTGATTACAGTAAAGACGATATAGATGACGGTTACCAAGATGCTGATTTTTATGGTGAGTGGTACTCAACGGTTAGCTTATCTGCCATCACTGGTAAGCAAATTGGCTCTGGCGCATTATTAGATGTTGGCCTAACGGGCGGTATTAACGTTGCTGGTGATGCAAAAGTAATGAAGTATCTACCAGGTGTTAAATTAAGCTGGGATGTACCTGGGTTTAACTTTTTTCAAACGCTGTTCACAGCCTACATTGACGATAGTGAAGGTGTAGCAAAAGGCGGCGCACCTATTGAAACTAATAGTTGGATGCTTGATGTAGCTTTTGAATATCCTTTCACTATTGGCTCACAAAAGTTTAGCTTTAAAGGCCACGCTGAATACATCGCAGAGCGTGAAGATGAATTTGGTAACGATGTAGAAGCTTGGATACTAGCACAGCCTATTTTAGTGTGGGATATGGGTCACGCCCTTCAAATGAAAGAAAACACACTACTGCTGGGAATGGAATTACAATACTGGCACAACAAATTAGGTACTGAAGTCACTGAATCGGTACCACAAATCCATATTGAGTGGACATTTTAAGCTTCAACAATCAGCTCTTTACTCAGTAATAATAAGCGAAGCACTATTTTAGCTTCGCTTTTTTTCGTCCACGTAAAACATTTAATTGAACAGGTTTAAATACTTAGTTATTGTTGTACTTCTTTTTAAGCCAAGCGCTCGCCTTTAATAGGAGTAACTGAATGTCGTCGATTAAAGTGATTTGTTTCTCTACTTTATTAGTACTAACAAACAATGCCTTAGCTGGCACTTCTCAAGATACATCCGCCCTTTCTTATGATGCACTATTAAGCAATTACGAATACGATTTTAAGGTAAATTACTTTGCACTTGAGTCGCAAAAACAATCATTAAAAATGGCTTATATTTACTTAAAGCCAACTAAAGCCGATATGCCTACAGTTACACTTATGCATGGCAAAAATTTTAATGCTGACTACTGGACTACCACTGCGCAATACCTGCAATCTTTAGGTTATGGGGTATTAATCCCTGATCAAATTGGTTTTGGCAAGTCGTCTAAGCCAACTAATTACCAGTATTCGTTTGCGACGCTTGCTCATCATACGCGCGCATTAATGGACTCGCTTAATATAAAAGAGTCAGTTGTTATTGGGCACTCTATGGGTGGGATGCTAGCGAGTCGTTTTGCATTAATGTACCCAAACGCCACTAAAAAGCTAATTTTATTAAACCCTATTGGGCTTGAAAACTACTTGCAGTATGTTGATTACAAAGATACTAATTTTTTCTATAAAAACGAGCTTTCAAAAACACCGGAAGGCGTTAAACGTTATCAGCAAAAAAATTACTACGATGGTAAGTGGAATACAACATATTCAGCCTTAACTGACTTTATAACAGGGCAAATACAAGGCCCAGATAAAGAACAAATGGCATGGGTGAATGCAAAAACATACGATATGATTTTCACTCAACCTGTAATAACCGAATTTAAAGATTTAACTGTGCCAGTTAAATTAATTATTGGTACACGCGATAGAACCGGTCCAGGCCGTAACTGGAAAAAAGAGGATGTTGATTACGAGCTTGGTCGATACGATAAATTAGGCAAACACGCTGCAACACTTATTCCTGACGCACAATTATTCGAACTAGATAACTTAGGGCACCTGCCGCACATTGAAGATTTTGAACGCTTTAAAAATGTATTACAAAAGGCGCTTACTACTAAATAGAAGTGAGTGCTGAATATAAAAACCCTGTAAGTAAACTACTTACAGGGTTTTTATTATAGAAGCTAAATTACAACTTACATTGTGGGTTTTTACCCTGTGCTTTAGCTGTACTTTGCTCACTAAGTGCTTTACTCATTTGTGCTTGTAAGTCTTTAATACGACTGCTTGGCGCTGGGTGAGTTGATAAAAACTCAGGTGTTGTACCACTACCTGCTGCACTCATATTTTGCCAAAGGGTTACTGATTCTTGTGGATTAAAGCCTGCTTCAGCCATTAAATCTAAGCCAATTTCATCAGCTTCTGACTCGTGCGAACGGCTAAATGGCAAAACAACACCATACTGTGCGCCTAAGCCTAGACCCTGCATAATTTCATTACGGTATTGAATGTTACCCATTTCAAGTGCTGCACTACCAAGTTGCATACCGGTATCTAAAATAGAGCTTTGTGAAACACGTTCATTAGAATGCTCAGCAATTACGTGCCCTACTTCGTGCCCTAGCACTGTTGCTAGTTGGTCTTGATTGGTGGCTATTTTTAATAAGCCCGTATGAACCCCAATGTAACCACCAGGTAGTGCAAAAGCGTTAGCAGATTCATCTTCAAATACAACTACTTCCCAATTTTGCGACGCGTATTCTTTTGGTAATACAGCGACTACTTTTTCAGCAATGCAATTTACATATGCATTTGTTTTTGCATCTTTATTAATTGGTTGGCTTTTTTTCATATCTGCAAAACTAGCAGTGCCCATTTCACTCATTTGTTGATCTGAGTAAAGCGCTATTTGAGTGCGTCCAGTTGGTGACGTTTTACAACCGACTAAAACGGCTGTCGCTAATACTGCAAGTACTAGTTTTTTCATGATAATTCTCTTAAGTAATGAATTTTTTATTGCTTGTAGAATAGCAAACACAGTACCAATTTAAAATATTTGCTTTATATACCTTTATATTAAAAAGATGCGATAAGACGATAAACTTAGCAGGCAAACTAAGTTTATCCAAATACAATGCCCTGTTACACTATAGCCCTTGTTTTTAGTGATTGTTGAGTTTACACATGGACGCCTCAGCCTCGTCTTTTAATACCCGTATTTTATTGCCTTTATTAGCCAGTATCGTGGCGATTACTCCTTTGGCTATTGATATGTATTTGCCCGCCATGCTGGTAATTGCAAGCGATTTACAAACTAATATGCCAAATGTACAAATATCGTTGAGTATTTACTTAGCGGGTTATTCATTGGGGATGTTATTTTTTGGCCCTATTGCCGATCAAATTGGCCGCCGTAAGCTCGCACGTATTGGCTTAACCCTATTTGGCGCAAGCTCACTTGCACTCGCATTTACAACCGAAATCCATGCGTTTTGGACTCTTAGAGCAGTGCAAGCATTTACCGGAGCGGCAGCAACCGTAGTCGTACCGGGTATTATTCGCCATATTTATCAGCAAAATACAGCTAAGGGAATGTCGTATGTGTCGATGATCATGATGGTAGCACCGTTAGTAGCCCCCTCTGTTGGTTCGTTTATTTTAGGATTTTCTGTTTGGTCAACCATATTTTTGGTTCTTGCTGGATATAGCTTTTTAATATTAGCGTTTGTACAAGTGTATTTAATAGATATACCTATTCATAAAAATGAGAAAAAAGGCCTCGCTCTATTTTTTGATAGCTATAAAACAGTACTGAGTAATAAAGACGCGCGTGCGGATATACTCAGTTCTATGTTTGTATCGTTTGGATTTTTTTGCTTTTTGACCTCAGTACCATTTATTTATTTAGATTTATATGAAGTATCAGAACAGTTATTTGGTGTGTTATTTGCGTTTAATGTAATGGCGCTTATGTTTGGTAACTTTTTAAATACGCGAATTGTACCAAGGCTGGGCTCTCGAAAAATGCTCTATATTGGGCTTGTATGTGGGTTTGTATCGGGGCTTGCGCTGTTAACATTTAGCTTATTGCACTTATCACTTTATTATATTGTGGCTGCTATTGCGCCATTAATGATGAGTTTAGGTGTCACTGCAAGTAATGCTGATTCGCTAATATTAATGAAGTTTGAAAGAAACACAGGTACAGCAACGGCCGTAATTGGCACACTTCGTTTTGGTAGTGGTGCATTAGTTGGCCCGCTACTCGCCATTATGCACGCAAAAAGCGCAGTGCCATTTTCAAGTTTAATGTTTAGTGCTGTATTACTCACTATGCTCGTACAGCTAATTCACTATAAAAAAGACAAAAAAAATGCCTCAATATGAGGCATTTTTATCAAAGCTAATAACCTTAAATTAATTAAGCGTCAGCAGCTTTAGAAACCATAACCATTGCAGGGCGTAATAAACGACCATTCAATGTGTAACCTTTTTGCATAACAGCAAGTACTGTATTAGGTGTTACATCGTTACTTGGTTGAATTGACATTGCTTGATGAAAATCTGGATTAAATTGCTCACCTTGTGGGTTTACAATTTCAACACCAAATTTAGAAACAGCATCATTAAAGCTCTTAACCGTCATATCGATACCTTCAAGTAACGGCTTTAATGTTTCATTTTCTTTGTCAGAAAACTCAATAGCGCGTTCAAGGTTATCGATTACAGGTAGTAATTCGTTAGCAAATTTTTCTAGTGCAAATTTATGCGCTTTTTCTACATCTTGTGCTGCACGACGACGAATATTATCTACGTCTGCGGCTGCACGAACAACACCGTCTTTTTGATCGGCAATTGTTTGCTTAGCGGCTTCAAGCTCTGCATATAGCATCGCTATTTCTGCTTCAGGGCTTTGCTCTTGCTCTGAATGTTGATCAGCTGCTTCTACATCAGCCTGCATTTTAGAAATTTCTTCGTTTAATTCTACTTCTTGCTCAGGGTTTTGTGTCTGCTCAGACATAAAATACGTGCTCCAATTCTTTTCAACTGCGGTAATTATGGGGATTGAATAAAAAGATTCAAGAGTTAGATGTCTCAATTAATTTAAATTCTTGAATTATTTCTTCAATCTGCGCTGATTTAGGGCAAATTATACAAAAACGGCTTTGATATTCTTGATTTTGAAAGTACGGCACGCTTATTACAATCAATTCATCGCACTCAGTAAAAGGTAATTTTTCGCTATTGAGTACCGATACACCATTTTTAAAAGCAAGTTTATCTTCTACATAATTTAAAAACGAAACACCAATATTTAAACTTTGTTCGCAGTCTATTTGTTTGTAGAGGTAATTTTCACCAACAACAATACTATTATCTGAGCCTAATTTTTGGCTTAGTTGTCGCGTCCACTGATTAAGCGAATCATGACAATTGTTAGGGGCTGTATTGGCCATTGCTTGCATACGGTACAAACCTTCCATTAAGGTCTGTTGGCTAAATACCGTATTTAACCACGTCGCAAATTGATAACGAACGGAGTCTGACGAATCATGAGGTTTATCAATACAAATATTATGACTCTGCCCTGCCCTATCTATTAATAAAATAAGCCAGTCGGTAGAATCAAAATCAAGCACTTCCACTCTAAATACTTGCTGTGAGCTGGCTTGTGGTAAACCAACGCAACAACACACTTGATATTTTTGGCTCAAGGCATGCGCGAGCTCAACGAGTTGTGATTGCTGTGGTTGCCAATAAGTAGCAATATCAGCAAGCACAAAAAATTCGTCAAACCAATAATCAAACCCTTCATTTGTGGGTACTCGCCCAGCGGATGTATGAGGTGAATACAATAAGCCCACTTTTTCTAAGCGAGCCATAGCATTACGTACCGTAGCCGAACACACTGCCATCCCTTTAAGCTTAGCAATTTTTGTTGATGGGACGGGCAAACCCTCACCATTACAGTACATGTTCATAACAGCTGAAAAAATTTGCTGATCTCGTGGGTTTAGTTTCATGGTATCTACATCTTGTTGCATGAAAGAGATATCGGGGCGTTTAGTTGTTTTTCAAGTCGTGCAGCTAACTCACAGTGAATAAAACTGATGGTTTATAATATTGCTATAATCTGTATTTTCAAACACTTCTGTTTTGAGTTACTCTACAATTATTAAATCTCTTTATGCGTACATTATGGACTCTCCTTTTAACACCATAGGCCTAATTGGCAAACCTAATCACCCGGGAGCAGCGGCTACACTGCAGCGTCTACATACATTTTTACTTGCGCTTGGCTTTAAAGTGATTGTAGAAAAACGTACGGGGAGTCAATTAGACAATATCCCTTCAGACAAACTCGTTAAATTAGTCGACTTAGGTGAACAAGCCGATTTAGCCATTGTTGTAGGTGGTGACGGTAACATGCTTGGCGCAGCACGCGTGCTTGCACGCTTTAATATTGCTGTAATTGGTGTAAATAGAGGTAATCTTGGATTTTTAACCGATTTAAACCCTGAGGGATTTGAAGCAAGCTTAGAGCAAGTACTTAGTGGTGAATACCTTGAAGAAAAACGCTTTTTATTAGAAGTAGAAGTATATCGCCACAACGAATTAAAGAGTGCAAACTCAGCCGTTAACGAAGCGGTACTTCATGCCGATAAAGTAGCTCACATGATTGAGTTTGAAGCCTTTATAAATAATGACTTTGTATTCTCTCAGCGATCTGATGGTTTAATCGTATCAACCCCTACAGGCTCTACAGCCTATTCGCTATCCGGTGGCGGGCCAATATTAACGCCAGAGCTAAATGCAATATCGTTAGTACCTATGTTTCCTCATACCTTATCTAGCAGACCTTTAGTGGTAGATGCCGAAAACGAAGTACGTTTGAAGTTAAGCCTAGAAAACACAGACAGCCTTCAGGTAAGTTGCGACAGCCATGTCGTGCTTGCCGTATTGCCCGGCGATGAAGTAGTCATTAAAAAAGCCGATAAACAATTGCGCTTAATTCATCCAAAAAATTACTCGTACTACAACGTTTTGCGTACAAAACTTAATTGGGGTAGTCGTTTATACTAATTTCATTGCCAAATTTAGCACTATAAAGCAAAATGGCGGCTTAAAATAACAATCAACTAATTTAGGAACGAGTAGCAATGACTTATGTAGTATTCTTTGCTTTACTGCTATTAATTACGCTTTTATACAGTTATCTCAAAATTGAGAGTAATCGTAAAAAAGCGATTGAAGCTAGAAAAAAACTATTTAATGAACGTGTTTTGCATGTAAATATACGCCTTAAAGCAAAACTTAATGAGCTACTTGACGCTAAAATAATTCGCCCAAAATATATTTCACGTATTCAAGCTATTGTCAGTAATTTCTTTGTTGTTCAATCTCATACAGACGAAAACTTGCAACAGCTTGAAGACACCGCCGACCTACTAATTAATATATTGTCCAGCGAGTTAATTAAAACTAATCAAACAGATATAATTCAACCATTGATTGATAATATACAGTACTTTGTATCTGAGTTACCTCAGCAAGGAATTTTATATAATAAGAGCTTTTATCTAAATACCTTACCTCCTCTCATTGCCCTGCTTAAAACTGAAGACATTGCACAAGCCACTGATATTATTGATGATCAAGTTAATACCGCTTCCCAAACGTCTGATACACAGTTTAATCAAGATGTAAGCGTTGCGTAAATAATAAAAAATTAATTTGCAAAAAACCAAAACACTGTATAAATTAACAGTTAATTGACTGGATGGATAAACAGTATGTTAATTGGTTTAGAAGTTAAAAATTTTGCAATTGTAAGTAATTTAAGCACAGAATGGCGCAGCGGTATGACCGCGATCACAGGTGAAACAGGTGCTGGTAAGTCTATTGCTATAGACGCCCTATCGCTGTGTTTGGGTGAACGCGCTGAAGCATCAGCAGTGCGCCCAAGCTCTGATAAAGCCGAAGTATGCGCACAATTTGACTTAACAAATTTACCGCTTGCTCAAGCATTTTTAGAGCAACATATGCTAAACAATGGCGATAATGAATGTTTATTACGCCGTGTTGTTTGCAAAAATGGCCGTAGTAAAAGCTATATTAATGGCAGTGCAGTTACTGCATCACAATTAAAAGAGCTTGGTCAATATTTAATATCTATTCATGGACAACATGCCCACCAATACCTATTAAAAGCGGAGCATCAGTTACAGCTTTTAGATGCCTACGCAGGCCATCATCATTTAGTAAACTCAGTAAATAAAAACTATAAACAGTTTGCTAACTTACAAAAAGAATTTAAGCACTTAGAACAACAACAGCAGCAACAAGCAGCGCAAAAGCAATTGTTAGAGTATCAAGTTGCTGAGCTTGATGAATTTGCCTTACAAGAAAATGAGTTTGATTTAATTGAGGCTGAGCATTACAAACTAAGTAATAGCCAAACGATATTAGAATCGTGCCAACGTGAGTTACAACACTTATACGAAAGTGATGAGCAAAATGCCTGTTCATTACTACAGCATAGCGCTCAACAATTTACTGAACTGGCTCAATATGACGAAAGTTTAGCAAGCGTGGCTGCACTGCTTAGCGAAGCCGCAGTCCAAGTTGAAGAAGCAAGCCGAGAAGTACGTAATTACACTGAACAAACAGATTTAGACCCTGCCCGCTTAGGTGAAGTAGAGAATAGATTAAGTGGTGCGATGGATTTAGCACGCAAGCACCATATAAAGCCACAGCAGTTGGTTGAGTTTCATCAATCGATTGCTCAAGAACTTGAGTCAATAAGTAATAATAGCAATCGCTTAGAGCAACTAGAGTCAGAAATAGAAAACGCGTTACTTACTTATAAGCAAGCTGCTGATGAACTAAGTAAAAGTCGCTGTGAGTATGCTAATACACTTAACACACTAATAAGTGAAAGCATGGCTAATTTATCAATGGAAAACGGTGTTTTTGAAATAGCCTTAACTCAAGAGAGTAATCGTATACCAAACAGCTTAGGCTTTGATAACGTCTCGTTTTTAGTATCAACTAATCCGGGGCAGCCACTTCAGCCATTAGCTAAAGTAGCATCAGGGGGTGAGCTTTCTCGTATAAGCCTTGCTATACAGGTAATTATTGCCCAAAAAGTAACAACTCCAACGCTTATTTTTGATGAAGTTGATGTCGGTATATCAGGCCCAACGGCATCTGCCGTAGGTAAATTATTACGCCAATTAGGTAAATCTACCCAAGTGATTTGTGTTACTCATTTACCACAAGTAGCTAGTAGTGCGCATCAGCAGTTTTTTGTAGCTAAAGAAATATCACAAGGGGAGACGTTTACTCATATGCTGCCTTTGAATAAAGATGGCCGTATTAATGAAATAGCCCGTTTACTTGGTGGTGACAATATAAGTAAAACAGCTAAAGCGAATGCTAAAGAACTAATAATGGCTCACGCTTAATGTGTTAGTAAAGAACGTCTTCAAGGATTAAATAATGCACAATACCTTAGTTGATTTTTGTATAATTTTAAGTTGGTTGTTATTAGTACTAAGCACCTGTTTAATTATATTTAGTAAATATAAACATACTTGTTTTAAACAACGTTTATTTAGGTTTTTAAATAGCTTTTTAGTTTTTCAACTAGCCGTTGTGGCCTATTACTTTTCTAACGAAAAGGTAAATGGGCTAAGTGATTTAAGTATTAGTTATTGGGTTTTAATTACAATGCAAGTTACGTGTAATGTAGTTTGTTATATGAGCGTAAAACGCAGAAAAGCTAAAATAAAGCCATCCCTTGATTCGTTTTCAATGGACTAATACGCATAACAATTAAGAGGAGCAAGTTCTGTTTTTTCCTTGCTCTTTTGCTTTATAAAGTAGTTCATCAGCTAACTTAATATCTAGGTCGATAGAACGCTCAACGCCCGCTGAAATTGCACCAATACTTATTGTTAACTTTACACTATGTGAAAGCTGTTTCACTGCTGAACTTTTAAGAGAATGATGGATTTTTTCTGCAATTTCTTCTGCATCTTCAATGGCTGCATTTGGGATAGCAATTAAAAACTCTTCACCGCCCCATCGTGAAGCAATCGCATCTTTGGGGATACTTCTCTCAAACGTTTTAGCTAAGTGAATAAGTGCTTCATCGCCAAAATCATGACCAAATTGATCATTAATTTTTTTAAAATTATCTACATCAGCTAATAAAATAACGAATGGAATATGGTTTTTTGTTAGTTCAGTTTTAAAAGTAACCAATTTATTCATAGCATAACGGCGGTTTGGCAGATTTGTGAGTGGATCTATAGTGGCTAGAAATTCATTTTTTTTACTTAAAGCGATTAATTTACTGCTGTACTTTTCTCTTGAAAACTCATAATAACCACTCAGCGATGCGACAATTATAAAAGCGAGTATAATTCTAATCGGAAACTGTTCAGGGTTATAGTCGTATATATTAAATGTATCAGCGCAATAGAAACCGAGAACAATCGCCGATAAAAATAAAACAATATCAAACGTCCCTCGTTTAAGCCCTCGAATTGAGTAAGTAACAGGAGAAACTATAAATATCCATATAGGCCCTGTACCTTGTGCTCCTCCTGTAAGTACTAGATAAAACATCAATGCATACAAGTTATATAAAATTACAGTTGCAGATTTTTCTACACCTCTGCCTATATTAAACGCCGATAAGTAAACAAACGAAGAAACAACCAAAGTAAATGCTAATAAATAGCTGTTGTTAATAAATGCCAAGCTAGCCATCGAAAATGTAGCTATAAACCCTGTCGAAGAGAAAAATCGAACAATGAGCTTCCTTTCTGAATTGTTTGAGTATTCGTACATAATTTCTATTTATTTTATTTGTATATAAAAGCCAACTTATAGATAAAAAGTAAGCAAACCGTAAACAGCATGGGATAATGAACCTACTTTATATTTAAATCAACTACTAAGATTATTATTTAGGCTGATAACTGTATGCATATTATACATCTCTTATCCTCGTTTTGTATAAATACTGATTTTGTGGTGTAGAAACCAAAAATGTTTAAAATTCACTTAGGAGTGATAGGTACTATATGGAAGCAACAGATGATATTAATATAGTACCGTTTGTTACTCATTACATTGATATTACATTCTAATAAAACAAAAAAAAAGCAAGCCACATGGCTTGCTTCTAAAATTGTTTATACAAAATAAACAATTAAACTTTTAAGTAATCCATAATGCCTTCTGCAGCATTACGTCCTTCAAAAATAGCAGTTACTACTAAATCTGAACCTCGTACTATATCGCCACCAGCAAATATTTTAGGATTAGTTGTTTGATGTGTAAACTCACCTTGCTCTGGTGCGTTTATGCCGCCCCAGTTGTTTATTTCTACATCGTACTTTTCTAACCAATCCATTTTATGAGGCTGGAAACCAAACGCCATAATAACTTGGTCAGCTTCGATAACATGCTCAGAACCAGGTACTTCTTCCGCTCGGCTTCTGCCTTTTGCGTCAGGTTCGCCTAGCTTAGTTTTAACCATTTTAACGCCGGTCACTTTACCTTTATCGTTCAGTACAATGCCTTTAGGCTGAACGTTGTAGGTAAATATCACACCTTCTTCTTTCGCGTTTTTAACTTCGCGCTTAGATCCAGGCATATTTTCTTTATCACGACGATAAGCACACGTTACTTTAGCAGCATTTTGTCGAATAGACGTACGCACACAGTCCATCGCTGTATCACCACCGCCAAGTACAACTACTTTTTGGTTAGCCATATCAATACACGGTTGTTTTGTCTCGTCGTAGCCCATTACACGGTTTGTGTTACCAATTAAAAATGGCAATGCATCGTGAACGCCCGCGGCGTCTTCGTTTTCAAGGCCTGCACGCATACTCTGATACGTACCAACCCCTAAAAATACAGCGTCATAATCAGCTAAAATTTGATCAAGTGTAATATCAACACCTACTTCAACATTTAACTTAAACTCAACGCCCATTTCAGTGAAAATTTCACGGCGCTTTTGCATTACTGATTTTTCAAGTTTAAAAGAAGGAATACCAAAAGTGAGTAATCCGCCAATTTCTGGATGACGGTCAAACACCACTGGTTTAACGCCATTACGTACTAAAATATCAGCACACCCCAAACCTGCAGGACCTGCACCAATAATGGCTACTTTTTTGTCAGTCCATGTTACATAAGACATATCAGGCTTCCAGCCCATTTTAAATGCCTCATCAGTAATGTATTTTTCAATATTACCAATTGTAACCGCTCCAAACTCTTCATCGAGCGTACACGAACCTTCACACAAGCGGTCTTGTGGGCAAACACGCCCACAAACCTCTGGTAAGCTGTTAGTACGATGAGAAAGCTCAGCCGCCTCTATAATACGGCCCGTGCGTATTAACTTTAACCATTGTGGAATGTAGTTATGTACTGGACATTTCCACTCACAGTATGGGTTACCACAATCTAAACAACGGTCAGCTTGTGAGTTAACTTGATTCTCTGAAAAGGGTTCGTAAATTTCTACGAAAGATTTTTTACGTGACGAGATTGGTTTTTTGCGTGGGTCTACACGCTGCACGTCTATAAATTGATATACATTTTCGCTCATACTGCCCCCTTATTGCGCCTGAACACGTAGTTCGGCACTACTGCGAGCGCGATGCCCGAGTAAACTTTTTACGTCACTTGATATTGGTTTTACTAATTTGAACATCGGTAAGTACAATTCAAAGTTAGCCAAAATACTTTCTGCTCTGCACGAACCCGTAAGCTCTAAATGCTCAGCAATTAAGCCGCGCAAATGCTCTTGATGCGACGTTAATTCGTCTAGTGTTACTATTTCGACAAGCTCTGGATTAATGCGTTTTTCAAAATCATTTCGCTCATCTAAAATATAAGCAAAACCACCTGTCATACCCGCGCCAAAGTTAACGCCTACATTACCAAGTACACATACAACGCCGCCCGTCATGTATTCACAGCCGTTGTCACCTACACCTTCAACAACTGCTTGCACACCTGAGTTACGAACTGCAAAACGCTCGCCTGCACAACCTGCTGCAAACAGTTTTCCGCCTGTAGCGCCGTATAAACATGTGTTTCCGGCAATTGTTGCTTTGTGACTTTCGAACGACGAACCAAGTGGCGGACGAATTACTAACTTACCACCTGCCATGCCTTTGCCTACATAATCGTTAGCATCGCCAACGAGTGTCATTTCAAGGCCACCGGCATTCCACACGCCAAATGATTGGCCTGCTGTACCGTGTAGTTCAATTGCTACAGGGTCAGCCGCCATACCTTGGTTGCCATGCTTATCAGCAATATAGCCAGAAAGCATTGCACCAACCGAGCGATCGGTATTACAAATTCGACTCACTAGCGAAATACCGCTTGAAGTGTCGATAGCATCTTGTGCTTTAGCTAATAAACTTTCGTTTAACTCACCTAAGTAATGCGAGCTATTAGGCGCACTACAATAAAGAGTCTCACCTGTTGGGTTATTTGGTTGAGCAATAACAGACGATAAATCAATTTTTTTCTGTTTTGCTGTTTTACCTTCAATTTCTTCAAGTAAATCTAAGCGACCAATTAAGTCAGTTAAATTAGCAACGCCGAGGCTTGCCATAATTTCACGCGCTTCTTGGGCTATAAACTTAAAGTAGTTCATCGCCATTTCTGGTAAGCCATGGTAATGCTTTTGACGAAGTGTTTCGTCTTGTGTTGCAACACCGGTCGCACAGTTATTTAAATGACAAATACGAAGGTATTTACAACCAAGCGCAACCATTGGGCCAGTACCAAAGCCAAAGCTTTCCGCACCTAAAATGGCTGCTTTAATAATATCTAAACCTGTTTTTAAACCACCGTCTGTTTGTAGGCGAATACGGTGACGAAGGCCATTTTCAACAAGTGCTTGCTGTGTTTCAGCAAGTCCTAGCTCCCACGGGCTACCTGCATACTTAACAGACGTCAGTGGGCTTGCGCCTGTACCGCCGTCATAACCAGAAATAGTAATTAAATCGGCGTACGCTTTAGCAACACCTGTCGCAATGGTTCCTACGCCTGGTTCTGAAACCAGTTTTACAGAAATAAGTGCTTTAGGGTTTACTTGTTTTAAATCGAAAATCAGCTGCGCTAAATCTTCAATTGAATAAATATCGTGATGTGGCGGTGGCGAAATTAACGTCACACCTGGAACCGAATAACGAAGTTTAGCAATATAAGGCGTTACTTTTTCACCCGGTAATTGACCGCCTTCACCTGGTTTTGCACCTTGCGCTACTTTAATTTGAATAACGTCAGCACTACGTAAGTAATGAGGCGTTACGCCAAATCGACCTGAAGCGACTTGCTTAATACGCGAGTTTTTCTCGGTACCATAACGTAGTTTATCTTCGCCGCCTTCACCTGAGTTTGAACACCCCCCTAAGCGGTTCATTGCAATTGCTAGCGCCTCATGCGCTTCTGGAGATAGTGCACCAATACTCATCGCTGCTGAATCAAAGCGCTTATATAGGTTTTCTGCAGATTCTACCTCATCGATGCTTATGCCTTGCTCTGGTAATTTAAGCGCTAACATATCGCGCAAAGTAGCTATAGGGCGATTATTAACTAAATCGGCGTAAGCACTGTAGTCTTTATAGTCACCTGAGCGTACCGCTTTTTGAAGCGTTTGAATAACATCAGGGTTATAAGCATGATACTCACCACCGTGAACGTACTTAAATAAACCACCGTGGCTTAATAATTTACGTTTGCTTAAAGCAAGTTTGTGCAAACTTTGCTGATCGTCATCAAAGTCGGTAAAGCATGCGCCTTGTATGCGACTTGCCACCCCTTTAAAACACATATCAACAATAGCGTCAGATAAACCAACCGCTTCAAACAACATTGAACAACGATATGATGCAACCGTACTTATGCCCATTTTAGACATGATTTTGTATAAGCCTTTATTAATGGCTTTACGGTAAGCAAGAGTTACCTCGCAGTACGATTTATTAATAATTTTGCTGTCGCTCATCGCAACAAGCGACTCATACGCTAGGTATGGGTAAATTGCTGTAGCACCAAAACCTAATAGCACAGCAAACTGATGAGCATCACGAACGCTACCGGTTTCAATGATAATGTTTGATTCACAACGAAGGTTGTTATCAACTAAACGTTTTTGTACCGCACCTACAGCCATAGCTGCTGGAATTGGTAAATTTACTTCATCAAAGTTACGGTCAGTTAAAATAAGCATAATACAGCCAGCGGCTGCTTTTTCTTGTGCTTGGTCACAAATACGCGTGACCGCGTTTTCTAAACCTTCTTCAACTGTGTAGGTAATATCAATTTTACAGTAGCTGTAATGCGCTTCATCAGCATTTAATAGCTGCTGCATGTCTGCGTACATTAAAATTGGTGTATCGAACTGTAGACGCTTAGCGTGGCCTGTAGTTTCGTTAAATACGTTTTGCTCGCTACCAATACAGGTTGCAAGTGACATTACATGGTTTTCACGCAGTGGATCGATAGGTGGATTTGTTACTTGTGCAAATTTTTGGCGGAAGTAATCATACAGCGAGCGATGCCCTTCACTAAGCACAGCAAATGGCGTGTCATCACCCATTGAGCCGGTTGCTTCTTGGCCGTTTTCACCCATTACACGAATAACGCTATCAAGCTCTTCGTTGGTATAACCAAACATTTTTTGATATTTAGCCAGTGTTTCTTCATCGAACGAACGATTACCCGCATCTTGCTCAGTAAGTTCTTCAAACGGAGTAAGGCGTTTAACGTTTTCTTCAAGCCATGACTTGTAAGGATGGCGAGATTTTAAATCTTGATCAATTTCATCTGAGTGCCAAATTTTGCCAAGCTTAGTATCAATTACTAATAATTCACCTGGACCAACACGGCCTTTTTCAACCACTTCATCAGCGGTGTAATCCCAAATACCGACTTCTGATGCAAGCGTAATAAAACCATCTTGTGTAATTACATAACGCGCTGGGCGAAGTCCATTACGGTCAAGGTTACATGCCGCAAAACGACCATCCGACATTACAATACCTGCCGGGCCATCCCATGGTTCCATATGCATAGAGTTAAAGTCGTAAAATGCACGTAAATCGTCGTCCATTGCACGGTTTTTCTGCCATGCAGGTGGCACAAGCATACGCATAGCACGGAATAAATCCATTCCACCGGCTAAAAATAGCTCAAGCATATTATCTAGGCTTGATGAATCAGAACCGGTTTCGTTTACAAACGGCGCTGCGCTTTGTAAATCAGGAATAAGCGGTGACGCAAACTTATATGAACGTGCGCGTGCCCACTGGCGGTTACCTTCAATAGTATTAATTTCACCATTGTGTGCTAAATAGCGGAAAGGTTGAGCTAAAGGCCAACGCGGCTGAGTATTAGTAGAAAAGCGCTGATGGAAAACACAAATCGCACTCGTCATACGAATATCAGCTAAATCTAAGTAAAAATTAGGTAAATCCGCAGGCATCATTAAGCCTTTATAGATAGTTACCAAACCAGATAGACTTGCGATATAGAAAGCTTCGTCATCAACAATGCGCTTTTCAGCGCGACGACGCGCTACATATAAGCGGCGCTCTAAGTCTTTAGAACGCCAACCTTCTGGCGCGCTAACAAAAATTTGTTCAAAACCTGGTAATTGCTGTACAGCAATAGGACCCAACATAGATGGGTCAGTTGGCACAACGCGCCAACCTAAAATATTTAACGTTTCTTTTTCTAATTCTTCGCTAAGTATTTGTTTTGCAGCCTGCGCTAATACGGGATCTGAATTTAAAAATATCATACCCACTGCATAGTTTTTTCCTAAGTGCCAGTTATGTTCACTAGCAATAGCACGGAAAAAGCTATCTGGTTTTTGTAATAACAAACCACAGCCATCGCCTGTTTTACCATCAGCAGATATACCGCCACGGTGCTGCATGCGATCAAGCCCCGTAATAGCAGTACGAATAAGCCTATGACTAGCTTGACCATTAACTTGGGCTATTAAGCCAAAGCCACAATTTTCTTTTTCTAACTTTGAGTCGTATAACATAGACCCCTCCCCTTGCTGCACTGTTAGCGTGGATGAACTGCTCGACGATTTGCTAACAGACGGACAAAACTAGCCTCTATCTTAAATAGAGTCAATAGCACTTTGAATACATATTCACATTCTTGAATATTTCTCACTTCATAGCAAGATTTCTTTTTATCATTATTTTTAACATTTAGCGTTATTTTAACCACTATTTTTTCATGACACTGGTGTCAAGTTTAACATATTGTAAAAAACACGAGCCCTAAGCGTTACAGCTTACGTAAACGTAAACACAACCAAGAGTGAATAAGTATTCAATGTTGGAGGGGCTATTCAGTTAACATTTAGATAGTTTTATGCTATTTCATTACTTTAATGGCTTAACATCCCCGATTATTGCTGCTCATTAGTATAGTTATGAAAGTTCATGTCATTTTTTGTACGTTAATAGTGAATTTTTATTTAAAGCAGTGTTTGATGTAGACATAAATTAAAGATCTAGAAAGTAAGAACCACAGATGCACTTGCCCTATTACAGAGTCCGGAGTTAGTAAATTAGTTAATAGATCATTGGTAGTGAGGCTAAGAAATAAAAAATTCACATATTGGATTACAAGCAGATTAAATTCAGCTAGAGCATCTACTTATTGACTTGTTTAAAATGCATACAAGTCGATTCCAATACCAGTGAAATACACATTTAGGTCGAATGTGTAACGCAAGCGTTTGTCATAAATGAAAACGACAACAGTAAAAAATCAGCTAGCTAGCAAGTAATGGAATGCTTTAGTGCCTTTGTATTCAACAAAAAGTACAAGGAGTAATTCGGGAATGGCCATTTATAAATAATACAATTCCATTAAGTATGTGATCTGAATTTTACGCCGAAAAAACAATTCAGTTCTAGGCGTAAATTGATGTAAATGGTTGTTCCCTTTACGAAATTGACAACAAAGAAATGGGTTGTTTTAGCAAGTAAAATAGATCAGCTATTTATTGGAATTGGTATAAATTGCAGAAAAACATTAATAGCACATAAGTTTACATAACAAAAAGAGGTGGGGTTAAACGTGCAGGCGAGTCTTCCCTACTCGTAGATTTTCAACGATTAAAAACAACAAAGCCACTTAAAAAGTGGCTTTGTGTTTAAAGAGCTTAATAACCTGAGTTCAGGTTGAGTAATAAATTACTCTGCGTCAGCTTCTTTATATTTAGCAGCAGTTTCTGTAATTAACGGCTGTAACTCACCGCGTTGGAACATTTCAATAATAATGTCACAACCACCAACTAACTCGCCATCTACCCAAAGCTGTGGGAAAGTTGGCCAATTTGCATATGCTGGAAGTTCAGCACGAATGTCTGGATTAAGTAAAATATCAACGTATGCAAATGGTTCACCACATGACATTAGCGCTTGTGATGCTTGTGAAGAAAAACCACAATTTGGTAATTTTGGTGACCCTTTCATGAAAAGGATTATTGGGTTTTCTGAAATTTGCTGTTTAATTTTATCAATGGTTTCCATCTACAACCTCAAAGTAACGATAGCTAAATATATTTAGGTCTTGAAAATAACTCATCGTGACCACAAATATATAACTTAAAATGGGCAAATAAAGCCGCAATTGAAATAGTCTTTCGCAATAGCATTGCTGTTTGCTTAAACTTGAGTAAAATACTCAACAATTATAGTAACACTATATTACCGCTTGGTATAGGTAAGCGCTCTGTTCCAACAGGCATTACGTATTACCAAATGGACTATCAACCAAAGAAGATGGAGATAAAAAAATGGCATTTGAACTACCGTCACTACCATATGCAATCGACGCACTTGAGCCACATATTTCAAAAGAAACACTAGAGTTTCACCATGGCAAACACCACAACACTTACGTGGTTAAGCTTAATGGTTTAATCCCTGGTACTGAGTTTGAAAATAAATCTCTAGAAGAGATCGTATGTTCATCAGAAGGCGGCGTATTTAACAACGCAGCACAAATCTGGAACCATACTTTTTACTGGAACAGCTTATCTCCAAACGGCGGCGGCGAGCCTACTGGCGCAGTTGCTGATGCAATCAACGCTAAATGGGGTTCTTTTGATGCGTTTAAAGATGCATTAAATGATAAAGCAGTAAATAACTTTGGTTCAAGCTGGACGTGGTTAGTTAAGCTTGCTGATGGTTCACTAGACATCGTTAATACATCTAACGCTGCTACACCATTAACTGATGATGGCGTTACTCCAATCCTTACAGTGGATTTATGGGAACACGCTTACTACATTGATTACCGTAACGTTCGTCCAGATTACCTTAAAGGTTTTTGGTCGCTTGTTAACTGGGAATTCGCGAACGCTAACTTCGCTTAATTAGCCTTTAAACGCTAATGTAAAAAAGACGCTTAGGCGTCTTTTTTTGTTTTTTATTTATCACACCCAAGCGCCTCATCATTTAATAAAACACTTTTAGTAACATGATCTTTTTTCACTTAAATTTTTAATTTTATTGCACAAAAATACACATTCGTGACTAGACTTTAAAAGGTAAGCACCTTTTTACAGCGGGTTTCGGAGGTTATTATGACGATTTTTGAGCATTACCAAGCACGATACGAAGCAGCAAAGGAAGAAGAATACAGTATCGCTGAATTTCTTGAGATTTGTAAAACCGATAAGTCTGCCTACGCCAGCGCACCAGAACGCCTACTCATGGCAATTGGCGAACCAAACATGGTAGATACCGCAACGGATGCACGACTAAGCCGGTTATTTTCTAATAGAGTAGTTGCGCGCTACCCAGCTTTTACTGATTTTTATGGTATGGAAGACGCCATTGAGCAAATAGTCTCTTATTTAAAACACGCAGCCCAAGGGCTTGAAGAATGCAAACAAGTGCTTTATCTACTTGGACCTGTTGGTGGCGGTAAATCATCCATTGCCGAAAAACTAAAATATTTAATGCAACAAGTGCCTATTTATTCAATTAAAGGCTCTCCGGTTAACGATCATCCCCTTGCATTATTTGACCCAATAGATGACGCCGACGTACTCAGCCAAGAATACGGTATTAAACCGCGCTACTTAAAAACCATTATGTCGCCTTGGGCTGGCAAACGCTTAAAAGAATTCAATGGTGATATTAGCCAGTTTAGAGTGGTTAAACGCTACCCTTCTATTTTAAACCAAATAGGCATTGCCAAAACCGAACCTGGAGATGAAAATAACCAAGATATTTCAGCACTGGTTGGTAAGGTCGATATTCGCCAGCTTGAGCATTTTGCCCAAAACGATCCTGATGCATACGCCTACTCTGGCTCTTTATGTTTAGCTAACCAAGGGCTTATGGAATTTGTAGAAATGTTTAAAGCGCCTATTAAAGTGCTGCATCCTTTGCTTACCGCAACCCAAGAAGGTAACTACAACGGAACAGAAGGCATTAGTGCTCTGCCCTTTAATGGCATGATCCTCGCCCACTCGAATGAGTCTGAGTGGCAAACCTTTAAAAACAATAAAAACAACGAAGCATTTTTAGACCGTGTTTATATTGTAAAAGTACCTTACTGCTTACGTGTAACCGAAGAAATTAAAATTTACGACAAATTACTTGAGCACAGCGAGCTATACAACGCGCCATGCGCACCAGGTACACTTAAAACATTGGCGCAATTTACGACGCTATCACGCTTAAAAGAGCCAGAAAATTCAAGTATCTATTCAAAAATGCGGGTATACGATGGCGAAACTCTAAAAGACACCGACCCTAAAGCAAAATCGTATCAAGAGTATCGTGATTACGCAGGTGTTGATGAAGGCATGACGGGACTATCTACCCGCTTTGCGTTTAAGATTTTATCTCGCGTGTTTAACTTTGATACCACTGAGGTTGCTGCAAATCCGGTACATTTATTTTATGTACTAGAGCAACAAATTGAACGAGAGCAATTTAGTAGCGAAGTTGAAGAGCGCTATTTAAGCTTTTTAAAAGGCTATTTAATACCGCAATACGTTGATTTTATAGGTAAAGAACTGCAAACCGCCTATTTAGAATCGTATTCAGAATACGGACAAAACATTTTTGACCGTTATGTTATTTATGCAGACTTTTGGATTCAAGATCAAGAGTATCGCGACCCTGATACCGGACAACTATTTGACCGCGAGGCACTTAATGCCGAACTTGAAAAAATAGAAAAGTCAGCAGGAATTTCTAATCCTAAAGATTTTCGTAATGAAATAGTGAACTTTGTACTGCGTGCCCGTGCGCACAACAATGGTAAAAACCCACTATGGACAAGCTACGAAAAGCTACGCACGGTGATTGAGAAAAAAATGTTCTCTAATACCGAAGATTTACTCCCTGTTATTTCGTTTAATACTAAAACGTCTGCAGAGGATCAGCAAAAGCACGAAGACTTTGTGAACCGTATGGTAGAAAAAGGCTATACACAAAAACAAGTTCGCTTGTTATCTGAGTGGTATTTACGGGTTAGAAAATCGCAGTAACCTTCATAGTCGTAGTATATAGGAGGTCATAATGGCGCATTTTATTGATAGGCGTTTAAACGGAAAAAATAAAAGTACGCTTAATCGCCAGCGCTTTATTAGGCGCTATAAAAAGCAAATTAAAGAAGCGGTTTCAGATGCGATAAACAAACGCAACGTTACCGATTCAAGCTCTGGTGAGAGTATTTCTATTCCACAACGCGATATCAGCGAACCTACCTTCCATCAAGGAAAAGGCGGTGATAGAGAGCAGATTCATCCAGGTAACGATCAGTTTTCTACCGGTGATAAAATTGAGCGCCCTAAAGGCGGACAAGGCGGCGGTGCCGGTGAAGGTGACGCCAGCGATTCGGGCGAAGGACAAGATGAATTTATATTCTCTATTTCAAAAGATGAATACCTTGATTTACTATTTGAAGATTTAGAACTTCCTAACTTACAAGAAAACCAACTTGATAAGTTAGTGCAAATGAAAACCCATCGCGCAGGGTTTTGTAGTGATGGTATGCCAAGCAATATTGATATTGTTCGTTCACTTCAAGGCTCACTTGCACGGCGTGTTGCCATGAGTGCTGGTAAAAAACGCCGTTTAAAAGAGCTCGAAGAGCAACTTACTTTACTGCTTGCTGGCCCGCATAACGATAAAGCGGCAATTGCTTTATTACAAAAAGAAATTGCAGCATTAAAAGTGCAAATTAAATCGGTTCCGTTTATTGATAACTACGATTTACGTTTTCGTAATTACGAAAAGCGTCCTCACCCCACCAGCAAAGCAGTGATGTTTTGTATTATGGATGTGTCAGGCTCAATGGATCAGGTAACAAAAGACATGGCAAAGCGTTTTTATATTTTACTTTATCAGTTTTTAACGCGCAGCTATAAAGACATAGAAGTTGTTTATATTCGCCACCACACACAAGCAAAAGAAGTAGACGAACAAGAGTTTTTTTATTCTCAAGAAACTGGCGGTACCATTGTTTCGAGCGCACTTAAATTAATGAACGAAATAATAAAAGAGCGTTATCGCGCAAACGAGTGGAATGTATACGCCGCACAAGCCTCTGATGGCGACAACTGGGCGGACGACACCCCGCAGTGTGGTGAAATTTTACGTAATAAGCTTTTAAGCGCAGTACGTTATTTTGCTTATATTGAAATAACCACTCGTGCTCATCAAAGCCTATGGTGCGAATATGAATCTATAACAAACAGTCATAATAATTTCGCCATACAGCATATTCAAAGCGTTGAAGATATTTACCCAATTTTTAGGGAGCTATTTAAAAAAGGTCGTCAACAGCAAAACTCTGCATAGCCAAAAGCGAGGTAGCATTATGAATGATAAACGAATGAGTGATGGCCCAGATTGGACCTTTGATTTATTAAATGAGTATCAAGGTGAAATTGCCCGTGTTGCAGCTCACTACAGGTTAAGCACATACCCTAATCAAATTGAAGTGATAACCGCAGAGCAGATGATGGATGCTTATTCAAGCGTTGGTATGCCTATTGGCTATAGTCATTGGTCTTACGGTAAAAAGTTTATTCAAACTGAGCAAAATTATAAGCGCGGACAAATGGGCCTTGCTTACGAAATAGTGATAAATTCAGACCCCTGTATTGCGTACTTAATGGAAGAAAATACCTTACCTATGCAAGCGCTTGTAATGGCACATGCATGTTACGGACATAACTCATTTTTTAAAGGTAATTACTTATTTAAAACCTGGACAGATGCAGCTTCAATTATTGATTACTTGGTATTTGCTAAAAACTACATAAGCCGCTGTGAAGAAAAACACGGTATTACCCAAGTAGAAGCCCTTCTCGACTCATGTCATGCATTAATGAATTACGGGGTCGATCGCTACAAACGTCCTCAACAAATATCGCTATTTGAAGAGCAAAAACGCCAACAAGAGCGCGAAGACTACCTCCAATCGCAAGTAAACGAATTATGGCAAACTATTCCTGAGCAACAGCAAGAAACCAAAAAGAAAGTACGCCATTTCCCTTCTGAACCCCAAGAAAATATTTTGTATTTTATTGAAAAAAATGCCCCATTACTCGATTCTTGGCAACGTGAAGTGATACGTATTGTTCGTAAAATTTCGCAATACTTTTATCCACAAAAGCAAACTCAAGTAATGAACGAAGGTTGGGCAACTTTTTGGCATTACACCATACTTAATCACTTATATGATGAGGGGAAGCTCACCGACTCTTTCATGTTAGAGTTTTTACAAAGCCACACCAACGTAGTTTATCAGCCACCTTATAACAGTAAGTATTATTCAGGTATTAACCCATATGCGTTAGGCTTTAATATGATGGTTGATATTCGCAGAATGTGTGAGTATCCAACGGAGGAAGATAAACGCTGGTTTCCTGAGTATGCAGGCAGTAATTGGCTAGATACCCTGCATTTTGCAATGCAAAACTTTAAAGATGAGAGTTTTATTAGCCAGTTTTTATCGCCTAAGTTAATTCGTGATTTTAAATTATTTACTATTATTGACCATACTAATAACCCCCATTTAGAAATTGGCGCAATACATAACGACAACGGCTATAAAGCAGTAAGAGAAGCACTCTCAGCGCAGTATAATTTAAGTAATCATGAACCTAACATTCAAGTATATGACGTTGATATTAGAGGTGACCGTTCGCTAACCCTACGCTATGTGCCTCATAACAATATTCCTTTAGCAAACTCGCACGAAGAAGTACTCAAGCATCTTTATAGGCTATGGGGCTTTAAAGTAAAACTAGAACAAGAGTCAAGCTCTGGTGAAGCCTCTATAATTGGTCAGTGTCCAGTCGATGACTCTCGCCATATAACACAATAGTAAGGGACAATAAAGCTTTTCATATTGATTGGTTTTCATACTGATTGGTTTTCATACTGACTGGTTTTCATACTGACTGGTTTCATACTGATTGGATTGGCTCAGCAGAATATACAAACATAGTATTATTTAATCTTAAATTCTAGATATAAAAAATGACGCTTAAGCGTCATTTTTTATATCTGTATAGGCTGTCACTTTGTTTCGGCCTGTATTTTTTGAGTGATATAACGCTTTATCGGCAGCTTCTATCCAGCGCTCATGATTTTTAAACTCATTACTATTGCCAGCAAAGCCAATGCTCACCGTCATTTTTATTTCAAAGTGTTTATACTTAACTGGATTTGACTCTATATGTACTCTTAAACGTTCAGCAAATATAGTCGCCCCCGCTTTATCAGTATCAAGTAAAGTCACTGCAAACTCTTCACCACCATAACGGCCAGCTATATCAGTTTCACGCAGTGTAGTACGTAATAAGTTTGATAGATGACGGAGCGCTTCATCGCCGCAACTATGCCCGTATTCATCATTAATTTTTTTAAAGTGATCAATATCAAACATTAATAATGTACTACAACCACCACTTCGCTTAACTCTTAAAAACTCTTGGCGTAGCGTACCTTCCCAATGCCCGCGGTTTGCAAGCTGCGTTAAGCTATCTGTTTGACTTACTTGTTCTAATTTTTTGTTTAACTCTTCAAGCTCTTTTTTATTGACCGCGACATCTGTTACATCATACAAAATAATACAAATATGACTCACTTCGCCCATCGTATTTGTAAGAGGGATAAATGTCGCATTTTGATACATGTAATCAGCTTTACCGGTAATAGGTCGATAATTTTTGAACCTAAAAATGTAAGGCTGCTGTTCCCAAATAGTAAAAGAGCGGTTTTTTAAAACAAAAACCGACTCAGATTTACTTCTAAACCATTTTTCGTCTATTGCTGGAAATAAGTCAAATAGGTCTTTATCTTTTACTGCGCTTGGTAAAAGCCCTGAATGGTTTTCCATAAAACCATTCCATACACACACTTTATAGTCTCTATTTAGTACAACAAGGCCTACATCTACGGTATTAAACATATCCATTAACCAATGGATCTCAGTCATCTCTAAATCAGCAGCCATAACTTAATCTTCTAATAGGTAAGCAACTTTGTACTTCAAAGTTTTAAGTGAATCTTCAGTAAATAACAGCATGAGATCACAATTTATATCATGGTTTTCAATACCGTAACTAATCTCTATAGCAAGCGTGCGCTGCCAACGTGATTTATTCGATTTTACCAGCTCAGACACGTCTCTGTGTTGACCAAGTACAATCGGGTGCCCTTGGCTAAATGACATATCAAGCTGTTTTGAAAGGCCTGTTAAAATAGCGCCTATCAAAATATTACTAATATCCATTAGCAGCTCAAGTTCAACCTTGTCGTTTAACTCGCCATCATAATTCATCAATGAAGCGATTTCTTTGAAGCTTGAATCATTTAAAAGTAATAGTGCCTCGCCCGAAATACCACCGCCAATAAAGCCTTGGCACACCCCCGATGTAGCAGCGTTATTATCAATAGAGCGTAGCGCCATATCGAGTTCGTTAACTTCTAAAATATTTACATTCGGAATTGGAAGCTTTACAAACACATTAAGCAGACGCGCAAGTAAATCCCCTGCTTGGCCCATAGCAACGTTAGTGAGCTCTTGGTATATGTCACGTACATCAGGGTCAACTTGCTCTCCTAATGAATGAGAGAGACGTTCACGCATGGCTTTGTCTTTAATTCCATGGTGTTCAATTATGCTGGCTAGTTTTTCGGGGGAACATGGCTTTTGAATAAAATCGATAGCACCCAGCTCAAGCACTCTTTGGTGTGCACTTGGTTGTATATCACCAGAGACAACAACAGTGAGTATATTAAGCCCTTGTTCTTTCATAGCTATTAATACTTCATAGCCATCCATTTCTGGCATGTTTAAATCGAGAAAAAGTATCTCTGGTTCAATTAATTTTATTTGCTTTATGCAGTCAACGCCGTCAAGTGCAAATTCAACTTTAATGTCCCAATCTTCAGGTAATGAACGAGCTAACTGACGCCTAGCTAATTTTGAGTCATCACATATTAATACTGATGTTGACATATTATCTCTCTGTTTCTAAACCCGTCATGAGCATTAAAATTATTGTATAAAGGTTTTTATTTTTATTATCAAAGATATCTTTTGTAACTCCATGTTAATCAAAGTTTAGCCCAGTTACAATTTTTATATCGCAGAGCTAATACCTACTCTATTAGCAGGTTTAATCACTTGGTTACCATAGCGCAGTATAATACACTGACGCCCATTGCGTTAATTTAAAAGGAAATACCTTATGTTACGTTCACTTGCCTTTGCTTTGAGTGCATTTTGCTCTGTGGCTATTGCAGCAGACTATCCAGAAAATACGCTTGATGTAGGAAAAGTATCTGCACAAGGCAAACCAGTCACTTTATTAGGCAAAGGTGTCTCAGTAGGAGATAGCGCGCCAAATTTTAAAGTTGTTGATGACAACTTCATTCCGGTAACACTTGAGGATTATAAAGGCCAAGCTGTATTGATAAGTGTAGTACCGAGCCTTGATACCGGTATTTGTAGCCTGCAAACAAAACACTTTAACGAAAAAGTAGCCTCACAATTCCCAAGTGTTGTAATACTAACAATTAGTGCAGATTTACCTTTTGCTCAAAAACATTTTTGTAAAGCTGAAAACATTGATAAAGTCACTACGCTATCTGATTCTGTTTGGCGAGATTTTGGCCAGAATTATGGATTGATAATCAAAGACATGGGCTTATTAACGCGAACTGTACTTATTTTAGATGAAAGCCATAACATAATTTATAAACAATTAGTTAGTAGCCTTTCAACTGAACCAGAATACAACAGCGTAATTGAGAAACTTAAAACGCTTTAAAGCCGGTTAAATAGCACTGATTAAGCAATGCTAAGCAGCCTTAAAACAAAAAACCGCCAATTGGCGGTTTTTTAATGTGCTTTTATAATTAACCTAAAAGCTCACCAAGCTGTGAACTTACAGCTTCAACGGCTTGTGTACCATCTAGTTTATGGTATTGAGTATTACCAGCAGCAGCTTCTGCTTGGTAGTAATCAACTAATGGCATAGTTTGCTCGTGGTAAATACCTAAACGTTTACGTACTGTTTCTTCAGTATCATCAGCGCGAACAATTAAGTCCTCGCCAGTTTCGTTATCTTTACCTTCCACTTTTGGTGGATTATAAACAATATGGTAAACACGACCAGAACCAGGATGAACGCGACGTCCGCCCATGCGCTCAACAATCACTTCATCAGCAACATCAAATTCAATAACGTGATCAACCACTACGCCATTTTCTTTCATTGCATCAGCTTGAGGAATAGTGCGTGGGAAGCCATCAAGTAAAAAGCCCTTCTCACAATCCGCTTTAGTAATACGCTCTTTTACTAAACCAATAATAATATCATCAGAAATTAGTTGACCAGCATCCATTACTTTTTTTGCTTCTAGGCCTAGTGGTGTGCCTTCTTTAATTGCCGCACGTAACATATCGCCAGTAGAAATTTGTGGAATACCGTATTTGTCCATTAAAAACTGAGCTTGAGTACCTTTACCTGCACCCGGCGCGCCCAAAAGAATAATGCGCATATTATTGTCCCCTAGTATGGATAATTATTTTAAAGCCTGAATTCTTCCACAAGCGCCGCCGATACTCAAGCAACTTATACTAATTGATGAGTTGCAGGTGTATTTACAGCGCATTAAAAAGGGAACACACGTTCCCTTTTATTTAAAGTATATAATTTATACTTTTATTAACTAAATAGCTAACTGACTATTTGCTTAGTTCAAGCATAAGCTTGTTTAAGCGAGTAACAAATCCTGTTGGATCTTTAAGTGTACCGCGCTCTGCAAGTAATGCTTGGTCTAGTAAAACATGTGACCACTGTGAAAACTTATCTTCATCTTGTTCATCATTTAAGTGCTTAACAAGTTGATGCTCTGGGTTTAGCTCAAACACAGGTTTAGCTTCTGGCGCAGCTTGACCAACAGATTCCATTAGCTTTTGCATTTGTGAGCTCATGTCATTGTCGTCGCTTACAACACATGCTGGAGAGTCTGTTAAGCGATGCGTAAAGCGTACTTCTTTAACATCTTCACCAAGTGCTGTTTTAATACGTTCAACAAGGCCTGCCATTTCTTTTTCAGACTCTTCTTGTGCTTTTTTAGTTTCTTCGTCGTCAAGTTTACCTAAATCTAGGTCACCACGTGTGATTGACTGTAGTTGCTTATCAGCAAATTCAGTTAAGTGGCTCATCATCCACTCATCAACGCGGTCACTTAATAGTAATACTTCAATGCCTTTTTTGCGGAAAATTTCTAAATGCGGTGAGTTTTTCGCAGAAGTAAATGTATCAGCTACTACGTAGTAAATCTTATCTTGACCTTCGTTCATGCGCTCAACATATTGCTCAAGCGACACATCTTGCGTTTCTGAATCAGTATGAGTGGACGAAAAACGTAATAGCTTACACACAGCTTCTTTATTTGCTGCATCTTCAGCTGGGCCTTCTTTCATTACTTGGCCAAACTCATTCCAAAACACTTGGTAATCGTCAGCTTTGTTTTTAGCCATACGCTCAAGCATTTTAATAATGCGCGATGTACACCCTTTACGAATAGCTTGCGTTACTTTGTTATCTTGTAGAATTTCACGAGATACGTTTAATGGTAAATCGTTTGAATCTAGTAAACCTTTTACAAAGCGAAGGTAGCTTGGCATAAACTGCTCAGCATCATCCATTACAAATACACGTTGTACGTAAAGTTTTAAGCCACTTTGACGTTCACGGTTCCATAAATCGAAAGGTGCTTTTTTAGGGATGTATAAAAGGCTAGTGTATTCAGTTTTACCTTCAACCTTATTATGTGCCCAGCTAAGTGGATCTTCCCAGTCGTGGCTTACGTGCTTGTAAAACTCTTTGTATTCTTCATCAGAAAGCTCTGACTTATCACGCGTCCACAGTGCAGTAGCACGGTTAATGCTTTCCCACTCGCCTGGTACTGCTGGGATTTTTTCGCCGTCTTCGCCTTCAGACTCTGGAACTTCTGCTTTAAACATTTGTACTGGTGTAGAAATATGGTCTGAGTATTTAGTAACAATGCCACGCAGGCGGTACTCGTCAGCAAATTCTTTTTCTTCATCACGAAGATGTAGAATGATGTCGGTACCACGGCCTTCTTTTTCAATTTCTTGAAGCGTGTATTCGCCTTCACCTTGAGATTCCCACTCGTAAGCTGTTGTTTCACCCGCTTTACGTGTACGAACAGTCACTAAATCGGCAACAATAAATGCTGAGTAAAAACCAACACCAAATTGGCCAATTAGCTGTGAATCTTTACTTTGATCACCCGTTAAGTTTTTGAAAAACTCAGCAGTACCCGATTTTGCAATAGTACCCAATGAGCTTATTACTTCATCGCGTGTCATACCAATACCATTATCAGAAATAGTAATGGTGTTAGCTTCTTTATCTGCGCTAATACGAACACGTAAATCGGCATCACCTTGGTAAAGGTCGCCTTGAGATAGCGCTAAAAAACGTAACTTGTCTGCCGCATCTGATGCGTTCGACACAAGTTCGCGTAAGAATATTTCTTTATTAGAATAAAGAGAATGAATCATTAAGTTTAATAATTGTTTTACTTCTGTTTGAAAGCCTAATGTTTCTTTTTGTGCTGCAGTCATTTATATATCTCCAATTTGCAAAGTGTCTGCGTTATGCACTTAATATGGGGTGAGGTGTTAGAACTTCAAGGGAAAAATTAAAAAAAGGTGAAACGAAAAAACAGAGTATCTCGCTTATCTAAAATGGATGTGGGCAATTAATATGTATTTCCTCGCCGCTTGCTGGGTGCTCAAAACATAAATCACTGGCATGCAATTGTAAGCGCCCTGCCATGTGTTCACTTTGCGCACTTTTATATAAGTCACAACCTAAAATAGGATGACCTATAAACTGGCTGTGTATTCTTAATTGATGAGTTCGCCCAGTAACCGGAGTAAACTGCACTAAGGTTCTATTTGGGCTGTGCAGTCTTTCAAGCACCTTGTATTCAGTCACCGCAGCTTTGCCAGTAGTTTGGCAAATTTTAACACGCGGAAAAAGCAGTTTGTCTTTCGCTATTGGTGCAGTGATTTGCCCTTCATTACTAGCCAAGCTCCCTTCTAGCATTGCTACATAACGCTTTTGAATAATACGTGCCTGGAACTGTTTATTAAGGTGCTTTGACGCAATCGCGTTTAATCCAACAATCATAATACCCGATGTACCCAAATCTAACCGATGCGGTAACTTAGCCTCTGCAAATGCGGCTGTTAATCCTTCCTGCCCATGTACCAAACGATAATGTACTGAGTCCCAGTTTAGTGGGTTTTTACCCGACAAACTCAATAGTCCACTGGGCTTATTAATCAATAAAATATCATCATCTTGATATAATATTTCAATAAACCCATCGCATTTAGGCGCTACAAAGTCATCAATAATATGTGGTTCTGAAGATGCATCCGATGTTGAGCTAGCCAATGAGTTAACCATTAAGTTAATCATTAAATTAGTCACTATCTTTTGAATGAAGCGCTTTTAAAGCTAAAACCTGCTCGCGTAAGTCATCAGCAACCACTCTATCAGCAGCAATAGCTTCACCGACGGTAACAGACACTAAAGACCATTTTAATCTCGGCAATTGCCACTTAGCTTTACGGCTAAACATACTTCCCCACAACCCTCCTAAATGCACAGGTATAACCGGCACGGGTGAGCGCTCAATAATACGCTCTATTCCACGGCGAAAAATATCCACGGTTCCATCACTCGTTAGTTTTCCTTCTGGGAAAATACCAACAAGCTCGCCTTTATCAAGCGCAGCAGCAACATCGTCAAAGGCTTTTTTAAATGCCTCTGGGTTGGTTTTTTCACTATCAATTGGAATCGCTTTAGCCATTTTAAATAACCAATGTAGGGCTGGCGAATAATAAATAGGGGCAAATACCATAAATCGGATAGGCCTTGGAGACGCCGCTAAAATAAACATCCAATCAACAAAACTTACGTGATTACACACTACAACCGCAGCGCCTTCGCTGGGAATATTACTTTCACCTTTTGTACGCACTCGGTACATACAAATAGCCAAAATATAAATAACAAACCGTAAAAAGAACTCAGGTACCTTGGTATAAATATAAACAGAGATAAGCAAGTTTAGCCCAGCAAGTAGCAGTAGCAGCTCTGAAATACTCCACTGAAAAACAGACAGTGTTACTATGCTCAAAATAGCACTGCCCACCATAAACAACGCATTTAAAACATTGTTAGCGGCTATAACGCGAGAACGACTCGATTCTTCAGTTCGTTGTTGAATAAGCGCATACAACGGTACAGTGTAAAAACCAGCGCCAATACCAATGCCTGCCATCCATACAAAATGCCACAACATGTCGCCTGTTTTTAATACCTGCTCAAGTGTTAATGATTGAGTATTTTGAGGCATATACGCGCTAATAGCGCTCTCTTGGCTCAGTAAGTATAAAAACAAGGTAATTAAAATAGCGCCAAAGGGCACAATCCCTAATTCTATACGAGAGCGAGAAAGCTTTTCACACAATAACGATCCAATGGCAATACTCAGTGAAAACACAACAAGCGCACTTGTTACTACTAGTTCATTACCCCCCATTGTATGTTTTACATAATTTGGTAGTGATGTTAAAACGATCGCACCAATTAACCAAAACCAACTGATCCCAAGTACCGATTTACCAACCGATTCTGTTTGCGAATTAAGTGCTGAAAATACGTTTTTTGTGGATGAAAATATATTATAAGTAAATTTTAAATTAGGCTCGTTTGCCTCACTAATCGGTATAAAGCGACTACTGACATAGCCCATAACGGCCAGTACTAATACTGCGATACTTATAACTGTGGGCCCTACTGATTGAGTAATATAGTAAGTACCAAAGATTGTACCTATTAGAATTGCTACAAACGTGCCTGATTCTACCAAGCCGTTCGCTTTTGTTAATTCGTTAGGCGCTACGTGCTGCGGTAAAATAGAGTATTTTAATGGACCAAAAAACGTACTTTGTACCCCCATTAAAAATACGGTGGCTAACATCAGCCAAACGTACTGCGTTAAAATCGAGACTGCCCCTACAACCATAATAGGGATTTCACATAGCTTTACGATTCTGATAAGTTTGGATTTTTCTGTTTTTTCTGCGAGTTGCCCCGCCACCCCTGAAAATAAAAAGAAAGGCAGAATAAATAACCCAGCAGCAATATTTGAATAAAGTGCGCCATCAGCAAGCGTTGCAGCCTGAAATATCAATAAAATAAGCACTGATTGCTTATACACGTTATCGTTTATCGCTGAGAAAAACTGCGTAATAAACAGCGGTAAAAAACGCTTACTGGCCAGTAATGCACCTTGATAGGATTGATTATCTTTCATTGTGTTCCTTACTAATTAGATAGATAGCCCACAAGAGTAAAACATAACAGGCCACCTCTAAGCTTACCTTAAAAACAAAAAAGCCTACATAATTTAATCATGTAGGCTTTTACAGTTTGTTTTCAAATAGTGACTTAGAGTTAGTCTTGTGTAACTAAACGCCTGCCGCTAAAAGCATGCATAAGCGTTCTACCATCTACTAAATCAAGCTCGCCCCCCACAGGAATACCGTGAGCGATACGCGAAGCACCTACTTTATATTTATGACAAAGCTGAGCAATATAATGAGCTGTAGTATCGCCTTCAACGGTAGGGTTAGTCGCTAAAATAACCTCATTAATACCGCCTTGAGCAAGTTTTTGCTCTAAAACGTCTAAGCCAATTTCTTTAGGGCCAATACCGTCAATTGGCGATAAATGACCCATTAAAACAAAGTATAGCCCTAAGTACTGACCTGTTTGCTCAATGGCAAGCACGTCAGTAGGCGATTCAACAACACATAATATGCCGCTGTCTTGGCGTTTTGTACTTAAACAAATGTCGCACTGAGCTTGTTCGCAAAAAGTACGACAAGACTGGCAATGCCCTATGGCTGTCATTGCTTTGGTCAATGCATTGCCAAGCTGAGTGCCCCCTTTACGGTCGCGCTCTAGCAAGTGAAAAGCAATACGTTGCGCTGACTTTGGACCAATGCCCGGTTGGCAGCGCAGTGCTTCAATGAGTTGATTTAAACTATCTGAAAGTTGCATTATTTACTTAAAACGGCATTTTCATACCTGGTGGTAATTGCATACCGCCAGTTACTTTACCCATACGCTCTTGTGTTTCTTCTGCAACACGGCGTACAGCATCGTTACATGCTGCTGCAAGTAAATCTTCAATCATGTCTTTGTCGTCTTCCATTAAGCTCTCATCAAGCTGAACACGACGTACGTTGTGGTTACCAAGCATAGTTACTTTAACTAAACCAGCACCGGCTTCGCCAACAACTTCTAAAGTTGCGATTTCGTCTTGGGCTTTTTGCATGCGATCTTGCATTTGCTGCGCTTGCTTCATCATGTTGCCCATTCCACCTTTAAACATAACTTTCTCTCTTTCTTTTAATACATTAATTAACATGAACATAAGGGCGATTGTAAGTAATTACAATGCCTGAATACTGTTTTCGTCAATTTCGGCGCTAAATACTTGCTGAAATTGTACTATGTTTTCATCTGATGTGATCACATCGATTGCTTGCTGGTGACGACCTGCATCAATTTTTTGCTGAATAAGATAAGGAGAGTCAATGACTCCTTTTGCAAAATTAATGCTTAATGACACGTTATGCTCATAAATACTCGACAACGCAGCATCTAACCGCTGGCGAAGCATAGGGGTATCTAAATGCTTTTGTGATTCATCAACGTCTATATGTAAGCTGTTACCTTGCTTGGTAAATATTGAATGCAATGCAAATTGGCGCATACGACCGCCTAATCCCATACGTTTAATTAAATACGCCCATTCATCTTGTTGATGCGCAAATCTAATTTCACTAATTGGACTTTGAAAATCATCAGGTGCAGGAATACTTACTTCCTCTGGCACAACTTCAGGCGCTTTTTGAGGATTAATTTGCTCAAGTAATTCTGGCGCTAAATTTTCGGTAATTGTTTGGTGCTTTTCTTTAAAATCAATCTTACGCGCTGGTTTTGTATTAGCGTGACTATTTGCCTGAGTTTGGCTCCCTGTTACTGGGAGCTCATGCTTTTTTTCACTCTCACCTGCACTACCAGTAGCCCAAGGTGGGGCATCGCTAAATGCAGTGCTTGACGTACTACTAGGCTCGCTTGTGTTTGCAGCACTATTGCTCTGCTCAACAATTTCAGCTTTAGGCATTCTTGGATGCTGTTCTGGCTTTTTAGCAGGCGCTTGGCTTGGCTGTGCTGCAACATTACTTGCAGATGTATTTGTATTCTTACCTGATAATCTACCCGCACCCGATATGTTTCTGTCACGTAAAATACGAGCAATGGCTGATTGAGCTTGCGCTTCTTGCTCGGCAATTGGTGTACTTACATTTTGATTAGCTGCAAGCTCTGGTGAAGGCTCTGAATTTGTATTAGTTGCAGGGTTAAAGCCCTGATCTACAGCGCTACTCATTATATCGTCAAACTGCGAGGCTAGCGTTTGTTCCGCATCGCTGTGTTGCATATAAGCTTCATCTTCACTTTGACGCTGGGCTTGCTCATCCGAAACAACATTAGCTAGTGGTTGCTCATTATCTGAAGCCTGTTGTTCAGGAGTGTTTTCTGTTTGTTGAACCGGTTGCTCTACTGCGACTTGGCTTGGCTCATTATTACTTTGTAGGACGCCATTATTCGATGTCTGAGCGGCAATTGTTGGCGCTGTTTCAACTGGTTTTGTTTGCTCGGTATTATTAACCGGCAAGGCATTAGTTACCTGCTCACGGCTAGCACTTGATAAGCTATTTTGCGATGTTTTATTTTTATTTAGTATATCTCGCAGTGCACTTGCTCGGCCTTGCTTATTTTGAGCCGGCTCTTCGTTAACTATAGATACAGTTTGTTGAGCGTCTGTAGGCTTAAATGCTAATAGTCTTAGCATGATCATTTCAAAGCCTAAACGAGGCTCTGGTGCCCATTGTAAATCTTTTTTACCATTTAACAGCAACTGATAATAAACTTGAATTTGCTGTGGGCTCGTATGCTGTGCAACATGAGCAATATAATCTACATTTTTTTCATCAAGCCCCGCCGCCTCTGGCACTAACTGGGTTAGTTGAGTCAAATGCGTAAGTGCAATTAAGTCATCAAGTAACGCTACATAATTAGGGTTACGGCTTGCCACTTGAGCAATTTCATCCATTAGCGCAGCGCCATCTTGGGCAAGTAATGCTGCAAGCAAGCTTTGACTGTAATGCGTATCCATTAAACCAAGCATAGTTTGAACTGCTTGATTATTAATATCACCATTTGTTTGCGCAATAGCTTGGTCGGTTAAGCTAAGTGCATCACGCATACTGCCATCAGCTGCTTTTGAAATAATACTAAGCGCATCGGTATCAAAGCTAAGCTGCTCTTGGGTCAGTACGTGTTCAAGCTGTGTTTTAATTTCACTTTGCGACAAGGCATTTAAGTTAAATTGCAAACAGCGAGATAAAATAGTAACAGGTAATTTTTGAGGATCGGTGGTCGCTAATAAAAATTTCACATGCTCTGGTGGCTCTTCAAGCGTTTTTAAAAGCGCATTAAAGCTGTGCTTAGAAAGCATGTGAACTTCATCGATTAGGTATACTTTATAACGTCCACGTGTTGGTGCATATTGAACGTTATCGAGTATTTCGCGAGTATCTTCTACTTTGGTACGAGAAGCCGCATCTATTTCGAGTAGATCAATGTAGCGCCCTGCTTCTATATCTAAACAGCTGCTACATTGACCACACGGATTTGCAGATATACCTTCGTCGCAATTTAAGCTTTTAGCAAAAATACGTGCAATGGTCGTTTTACCTACACCGCGGGTTCCAGTGAATAAATAAGCGTGATGCAGTCTATTTTGTGTAAGCGCATTTACAAGCGCTTGCTTAACATGAGACTGCCCAACCAATTCATGAAAGGTTTGAGGACGCCATTTTCTCGCTAGAACCTGATAACTCATCGATTACTCGCCTTCGAATTCAACCAATTTTAGGATTTTAATACCCATTTTTTTGATGCGCTGCTCGCCACCAAGTTCTGGTAGTGATACAACAAATGCAGCATCTGTGGCTTCGCCACCTAGTTTATGAACTAATTTAGCAGTGGCTTCAATTGTGCCGCCAGTTGCTAATAAGTCATCAACTAATAGTACTTTATCGCCAGGTACAATTGCATCAACATGCAGTTCTAGCGTGTCTTCACCATACTCAAGTAAGTAGTCTTGACGAATAACTTCGCGTGGTAACTTACCTGGTTTACGTACTGGAATAAACGGAATGCCTAACGCGTAAGACAATGGCGCACCAAAAATAAAGCCACGTGATTCTGTGCCGATTATTTTAGTAAAACCCTGATCTTTATATTCAGCGATAAAAGCGTCAATAGTTGCTTTAAAGGCTTCTGGATTTGCCATTAAAGTAGTTACATCGCGAAACATGATGCCCGCTTTTGGATAATCAGCAATTGTAGTTATGCTGTTTTTGATAATTGCTGGTGTTACTTGAGTCATAATTTTAACTGCTCAATTGTTTATATTACAAAGCAGGTGATTATAACCTTAACTAACCTTTAATTGCGAGTTTGGCGTTATTATAAAAGAAGTATTAAATGAAAGGAGTGTAATTAAAAATAAAGAGACTCAAGGCTGAAGTAAGCAACAGCCTCAATAAACGCTATGCATTTTAAGTTAAGCTAGTGATCCAGCCTAATATTGCATTTAAACAACCAATCCCTGCAAATACAGCTAAGAAAGCAAGAAAATAAGTAGCGTTGAACGGATCTTTAAAGTCTTTATCATCTGACATTGGTACAACCTTTTATTAAGCACGGCAAATAAGGGTGCCATAATAGACGATGTAAAATCATCAATAAAGACCTTAATCTTGATTTTTTGTCACAATGACACCGCGTTCAACCATTGCATTAAGGGTAACCAATGCACCTTGAGCAATTTGCTCTGCATTAAATTGCGGCGCGTGAGCTAATACCTGTTGGCAAACGTCGTCAAATGTCGCTCCATCACTTGCCTCTATAATTGACAACAGTAAAGCAGTCATCGCATTTGTAGCCAAAAATTGAACGTCATCATCTTCATCTCTATATACAACAAAACAATTAGGCTGAGGTGATGGCTCTTTAGGCATAAAGTGATTGCTAATATTTTGAACTGGGAATTGATAACTTAAATTTCTAGCTGCTTTGGATAAATACAAAGCAGAACAAGTAAGCGCTGTTGTTAGTAATTTTTGTTCTTGCTCATCTTCGTGTGCAATCGATACATCAAGTTCTATCCATTCATAATGCGCAAGTTCTAGCATAAACACAGGATCGTATTTTTTCATTTTATAATCACTTGATAAGTAATTAATAAACTCCCCTGCTATATCTAAAAAGTACGGCGAATGGCAATCATATTCACTAAAAAACTGGCGTACAAGTACCTGCCATTGTTTATCGGTATATAGTGTTTTTAACACTGGAAAGCCAGATGATACAAAGCCTTCAATGTTATTAAAAAATAGGTCGCGATAAATAGCCATTCGTCTATCTTCAATCCCGCTGGGCTTTTTATTTTTTTTAGGCTCTCGAATATGCGCCATAAATTCGTTTTGTATTTCAATAAAGCTCATAACTAGGCACTCTTTTAATGTTTATAAAGGCTTATATTAAGCTCGTTGTTTTGAAATAGTCGAATTAAGGTATTTAGCTTGTAGCTCATGAATTATGTCTAATTCTTTGGTTAACACATCCATAGTGGGAATATTAAAATCACGCTCAAGCAGAGTCGGAAATACGCCATGTACTTCATATGCCTTATCAAGTAACTCCCACACAGGACTGATTACATCAGCGCCATGTGTATCCACTATTAAGTCATCAGCCTCATTGTAATGCCCGGCGACGTGCCCATAGGCAATACGGTTAGAAGGCAATCTAGTTAAAAATTCTTGTGCGTTATAGCCATGATTAATCGAATTAACATAAATATTATTCACATCAAGTAAAAGCTTGCAGTCGGCTTGTTCTAAAATAGTATTTGTAAATTCTAGTTCTGATAATTGCTGCCCAGGAGCGCCATAATAAGAAACATTTTCTATCGCAATTTGCTGCTCTAGTATGTCCTGTACTTGCTTAATACGTGAAACAACGTGCGCAATAGCATCTTGCGTAAACGGAATTGGCATTAAGTCATACATATGCCCGGTGCCAGAGCAGTAACTTAAGTGCTCACTAAAAATTTTTATATTGTGCTCTTCAAAAAAACCTTTTAAAGACTTAACAAATTCAACATCAAGGGGTTCGGGGGAACCAATAGACAATGACAAACCATGACACACAAAGTTATTTGCATCTGTTAATGTTTTAAATTGTTTTTTAAAACGCCCCCCTAGCTTTAACCAGTTCTCTGGCGCAACTTCTAAGAAATCTACTTGATTAGGTACGTGCTCAAGTAGTTCATCAAGCATTTCTCGTCGTAGGCCAAGTCCCACCATCCCGAAATCTGTATTTTGAGTTTGTGTCATAACTACCTCTAACTTAACAAAAAAGGGCCTTAAGGCCCTTTTAGCATAACTTATTTAGAATAAGAAATTAACGGCCACCACATTTACCTTCGCCGCACTTGCCTTCAGCTTTAGTTTTCATGCCTTTAGCATCTTTTGCGTCGCCGCCACATTTACCTTCACCGCATTTACCTTCAGCTTTAGTTTTCATGCCTTTAGCATCTTTTGCGTCGCCGCCACATTTACCTTCGCCGCATTTGCCTTCAGCTTTAGTTTTCATACCTTTAGCATCTTTTGCGTCGCCGCCACATTTACCTTCGCCGCATTTGCCTTCAGCTTTGGTTTTCATGTCTTTAGTATCTTTTGCGTCGCCACCACATTTACCTTCGCCGCATTTACCTTCAGCTTTGGTTTTCATGTCTTTAGTATCTTTTGCGTCGCCACCACATTTACCTTCGCCGCATTTACCTTCAGTTGCGTCTAATTGGTAACCTGTTACTAATTGTTGGAACTCAAATGGGTTCGCTTGTACGTCAGCAGATACAAAACTTGCAGAGCCAACAACTACTGCACCTAAAGTTAACGCGATTGTATTTTTTTTAATTGTATTCATTTTATGACTCTCTTTAATCAAGGATTGTAAATCTCAGCAATAAAAATGTATTTTTAAATTGCTTGTATGCTTAAGTAGACCCGTACAAGAATAAAAACTTTCATTTATTTTCATATTATTTACTTTTGCAATTTCTACATTAAATATGGTTGGTAATTACAGATTTATCAATGTGTGATTTGCAGGTAAACTATGCGTCCAGTTTTTTATCAGAATTAATCACCTTATGAAACTTGTTTTAGCGCCTATGGAAGGTGTCGTTGATTTTAAAATGCGCCAATTACTCACAGATATTGGTGGGTTCGATTTGTGCGTTACCGAATTTGTAAGAGTGGTTGAGACATGCTTACCTGACAAGGTTTTTCATCGATTTTGTCCTGAGCTACATAATAATGGTTTTACGCGAGCAGGCACTCCAGTACGTGTTCAATTGCTCGGCCAAGAAGCAAATCCGTTAGCCGAAAATGCAATAAGAGCAATTGCTTTAGGATCTCATGGGGTCGACCTTAACTTTGGTTGCCCAGCAAAAACCGTTAATCGTAGTCGAGGGGGTGCTGTACTGCTTAAAGATCCTGACCACATGTACACTATTATTAAAGCAGTCCGAGACGCCGTAGATGATGAACATGAAGTAAGTGCAAAAATTCGCTTAGGCTTTGATGACGACAGTAACAGCCAAGAAATTGTAGATGCTGTCGTAAGCGCAGGCGCAAATAGTGTGGCAATACACGCCAGAACCAAACGTGATGGTTACAACCCGCCAGCTTATTGGGAAAAAATTCCACCAATAATAAAAGACAAAAATATTGCTGTTGTTGCCAATGGTGAAATTTGGCAAGTTGAGGATGCAATGCTTTGTCAAAAACGAAGTGAATGCACTGATTTAATGCTTGGTCGCGGCGCCCTTTCACATCCTGATCTAGCAAAAAAAATTAAAGCTCATGTAAATAACGAACACTATGATGGCCTACAATGGGAGCATATTATTTATCATTTAATTCACTCTGCGATCCATCAAGACCCTGCAAAAGATGAAAAGTACTTTGCTTCGCGTACCAAGCAATGGCTTGGCTATCTAAAGCGTCAGTATCCGCAAGCTATCGATTTATTTGATGAAATTAGGCGTTTAAAAAGTAAAGAAGACGTGGCCAGTGTATTAAATAAATACGCCAAAGCACCGCAACTTGATTCAAATCATAACAGCTAACTTAAAGCCCCTTGATAATATCAGTATAACGTAAAGCCAATTTAATAAGGTTGTACTGATAATGCATCATCAAAAAAGACTAAGCGATGAAATAGCACAAGTTAAATTAAATATATTAACTATGCTTTCTAAATCAGCCTATCCTGCACATCAGCATTTAATACAAATTTTAGCTGATACAGCAAATAATGAATGGTTAGATTGTGCCGCCGAGAAGCTTGGGCCTGAATATGCACTTTTAATTAGCCGCATGACTGAACTAGAAGCTGCACTAAGCCAAATAGAAATTGGCCAATATGGTTACTGCTGTGACTGTGAAGAAAAAATATCGGCCAAATCACTTGAACTAGACCCCGCAACTCAACGGTGTACGAAGTGCGCATCATAAGCGCACTTTAAAATCATTATATAATTTGTTGTATAAAGCTAAATGATTGCCCTGGGTAGAGTATTATATCTTCCACTAAATACTGAGCCTCTTCTTGACTCATTTTTAGGCGTTTTATAAGATTCACTTTTGCTTGTGGTAAAGTCCAGGCATGATAATGAATGCCTATATCCGATTCCATCATTGCAAGCATCAATGTTTTACCTTTATCAGACATGTTCATATTGCTCGCCATTGCAGGTAAGTCTTGATAATCAGTCTGCCAATCAAGCCCTTCAATTAGCTTTTCACTCGATAAATATTGCGCTAAAAACGATTTTTGATGAGAAGTAGACATTTTACTATCGAATATAACACGATCTAATACTTTTATTTTTTCATTTAAAAGCGTAACCCATTCCAACGGAGAATGTACTTCGCCACTAAAGTAATTAAGTTTGCTCTGATACCACTCTGTGCCATTTGGCAGGCCTCTTAAGCCAATACTACCTCTGGGCTTATAACTTACTAAATAATCGTTAAAAGCCCTTATATGACTTTTAAGCGCTGGCTGAACATCATTATTGTCTATCGCACTCGATACATAGCTTTGTAATAATGTAAGCTCAATCTTATTTAGCTTTAAATTGCTTTGTTTAGCACTGTCTAACGTGTCTTGGGTTGATTTAAGCCACGTAATAATACTATCTGGTGAGTTTTTTGAGCCTTCAAAAGCAAGCATGTTTTTCAATACATCTACTTGAGCTGGCCAATTAAAATAGCGCCCAGGAAAACGCTCCGCAATAACCAAATAGTTTACTTGCGCAATTTGATTAAGATTAAGCTCAATATCCATTAAGTTCTGATAAATAGTATGACGCTCTGCCAAATATGCATTTGAGAAAAGCAATTGTTCTTTAGTGATTTTACCGGTTTTTTTAGAATCATCTTGTACAAGTGCCATGTTTAAAGTTTTTAAAGCAACTTGTGCGTCTTCAAATGACTTATAAGGTTGAGGCTGCTTTGAGCATGCCGCTAAAAATAGGCACAGTAGTAATGAAAAAGAGAGCTTTTTATACATAGTAGTTCCAATAAAAAAAGCCCCAGAGGGGCTTTTTATAAGTTGCATTAGCTAATTAAAATTAAATTTTAACACCGTTGCGAGCGGCTTTATCTTTAATATATGTAGACCAACCTTTTGCAAACTTGCGTGTGCGAGGGTCATCCATAGCTTTAGTAATTGCAGCATATGCTTGCTTATACTTACCTTGGTAGTAATACGCTTCAGCTAAATCTGAGTAAATAGTACCCTTTTTATCAGAGCCAAGCTCTAATGCTTTGTTCAAACGAACAACAGCGGCACTGAATTTCTCAGATTGTAAAAGTAACGAACCAGCTTTGCGGTAAAGTTCAGCGTCGTCATCAAATTTAGCAGCTTCTTCGTAGTACTTAGCAGCTTTTTCTAAATCTTTAGAGCGGTGATAGTTACTAGCAATCGCGCTAACATTCTGCTTTGTACGTTTTACTTTTTCACTCTTAACGGCCTTTTCTAGCGTTACAGCTGCTCTAAAAGGGATCTCGTTTAAAGAGTAAAAGTTAGATAAGACTTTATACTCAACTTCATTTTCAAAGTAACCGTTCTTGTAAGCAACTTCCATCGTTGCTAAACCTTTTTGATAGTCTTCGGTTTGTAGGTAATATTTACCTAAGCTAACCCAAGCTTTTTTATCATCAGGCCATACACGAACAATTTCTTCGCCAATCTTAACCATGTTTGCATAATCTTTAAGTTCAAAGTATGCACCCAGTTTTAATTGGTAAGGACCTTTATTAGGTTCTTTTTGAAGTTTAATTGCCTTATCTGCTGGTTCAAAAACATCACGAAATTGCTCTAACTGATAGTTAGCTTGAGCAATCCGTGTATAAACCGTAGGGTCTTCTTGACCGGTAAAGTCCATCCAAGCTACATAAGCTTTTTTGGCCTCTTGATACTTTTCAGTACCGGCGTATAAATCACCTAACAGTTTTAGTGTTTGTTCTTGGTCAGCAAAGTTTAAAACATCAGGGGCAACTGCTTGTTTAGAATATTTAATCGCTTCATCATACTTTTCTTTTTGAGCGTACATGCTACCTAAGTAACGGTTAACGGTCGCTTTATCAAAGTCATTCGAAGCATCAATCTCTCTAAGCAAAACAATTGCTTCATCAACTTTTTCTTCGTTGTACAAATCAAATGCTTTAATTACTTTTTTACCAGTACGCTCGCCCATGATTTTAGTTTTTGCTTTTTTACGCTCTTCAATCTTTGCGTAATCTGGCGCCGCTAAAACAGATGCACTTAAAGTAGCACCAGTCACAGACATAAGAATCGCAAGAGCAGTTACTTTAGAAAAATTTCTCATTACTCGCCTCCTTAGTTGCCTTGGTTAAGTTTAAAGTCTAATTGAACTTGTAAACCTGGTTGTTTCTGTGGTTTTCCGTCAATGATCTTAGGACGGTACTTCCACTTACGCAGTGCACGTTTAGCTTCACGGTCAAAGATACGCTTCGGATCTGCGTCAATTACTTCAACGTCAGTTACTCCACCTAACTCATCAATTGTGAATGAAAGTTGTACCCAACCTTCTTTGCCATCACGTGCTGCTTGCGTTGGATATTTTGGTTCTATACGAACGATAGGTGTCGCATCACCATCTCGTCCAAATGCACCAGGACCACTTAGTCCACCAGCTGAACTACCAACATCAATGCTACCCATGTTAAATGACATAGCACCAGGGTTTGGATTATTATTTTCCGGCTGTGGCGGCTGCGGTTTAGGCGGCTGCTTTGGCGGTGGCGGAGGAGGAGGCGGTACACGCTTCCTCTCCTGCACCTTAGATTCAGGCGGATTCGTCATTATTTCGACTATGATCTGCTCTTTTTGTTCCGTATTACGGTCAGCCCCACCAGAGATGAGGAAGGCCATGAAGTAGAACAAGCCGAAAGTAACTGCCCCACCTGCAATCAGTGAAAACAGAAAACGAATCATTACTGATCTCCAGCTATTGAAATTCTAAGGTTGTCACCCGTCGCTTTAATCTGGTCCATAACTTTAACCACTGTGCCATGTTTAGCTTCTTTATCAGCTTGTATAATCACAACTTCAGTAGGTTGTTCTGCTAATAAACTTTCGATTTTTGCTGAAATACGTTCAACATCAATTTGTTGTTTATCAACCCAGATTTCGCCGTTACTACGAATAGCAATAAAAATGTTAGCATTTTTTTGCTTAGTAGCTTGGGCAGCTTTTGGTTTATTGACCTCGATACCAGCCTCTTTAACGAACGATGTAGTTACGATAAAGAAAATAAGCATGATAAATACGATGTCAAGCATTGGCGTCATATCAACCGCTGCTTCTTCTTCTTCACGAAAACGTTGTTTACGTGCCATATTTAATTCTCTCTCTAGTGATGAGGCATACTATCAATAAGTTTGGCTTTCACCATTTTAGCTTTTGTCTCAAGACGTGAGCTAAAAAACACTCCAGATAGTGCCGCAACCATTCCAGCCATTGTTGGGATTGTTGCCATTGAAATACCTGATGCCATTAAACGTGCGTTACCCGTACCCTGGTTGGCCATGGTTTCAAAAACCGAGATCATACCAGTAACAGTACCAAGTAAGCCTATTAAAGGACAAACAGCTACTAATGTCTTAATCAACAACATACGCTGATCTAATTTTTCAGACGCTTCAGAAATCCATGCTTCACGGATTCTGTGTGCGTACCAAGACGTAGTGTCTTGGCGGGCATCCCACTTTGCTACAATTTCTTTCGCTGTGCGAGGAAACTCTGCAAGTAGAAACCAATAGCGCTCAATCATTAAAACCCACATCAGAAAGAGTGCTATCGCGACCACGTATAAAACCTGGCCGCCTGTGCCAACAAAATCCCTGATAGATTCCCATATCTCCATCAGGACTAGCATTAGGCTTTCTCCTTCTCCGCGTGAGTAGCAACGATACCCGCGCTTTGCTCATCAAGGATGTGTAATACCGACTTACTACGACCAGCTACTAGAGCATGAAGTAGAATTAGTGGTAATGCAGCAATTAGACCTAGCGCTGTAGTTACAAGTGCTAGAGAGATGTTACCTGCCATGATCTTCGGATCACCCGTACCGAACAATGTGATTGTTTGGAACGTTAAGATCATACCGATTACTGTACCTAGTAGGCCTAGTAATGGTGCGATTGCAGCAAGAATCTTAATTATATTGATACCAGCTTCGATACGTGGCGTTTCACGTAGAATCGCTTCATCAAGTTTAAGCTCAAGGTTTTCAACATCTTGGTTCTTGTTGTCATGGTACACTTTAAGAATACGACCCAGTGGGTTATTTGTATTCGGTGTAGCAACATTTTTAAGCTGGCTCTTAATCTTACTAGTAGTAAGTGTAAGGTCAACAAAACGAATTAGAGTAATTAGCATACCTAAAGCTAGTAAAGCTGTAATGATATAACCAACTACGCCACCTTGATGGAAGTATTCCATAAGTGTCGCTTTTTGAGTGTTGATACGTAAGATAGCACCACGAGTCGGATCGATATAAACACCAGCGTAGTTATCTGGTGATGTATTTTCAAGATCAGTGATACCGTCTAAAATATAGCTATCAGGTTGTTTACCTAGAGGCTGAATAGACTTAGTTTCTGGTGAATAAATTAAGTAACCATCGTCTGTAACTAAGTTAAAGTTACCGATACGCGTTACTTTTTTCATTGACGGGTTACCGTCAAGACCAGCAACTTCAGTTTCAAAAGTTGAAACTTTAGCTGATTCAGTCATTTCTGTTTGAAGTGAAATCCAAAGTTCTTCAAGTTCACGAACAGTTGGAAGTTCTTTAGCAGCAGCTAATGAACGTAAGATTTCAGCACGGCCTGGTTTCTCAGCACTAACTAGTGATGCTTCGATAGAACCGATAGCGTCTTGAGCTGCACGACGTACAACACCAAACATCTCACCTAAAGTACCTTGGGCACTTTGAAGAGCTGCTTCTTTTTCTGCTAACGTATTTTCATTTTGTGCATATTGCTTAGTTAAGCGTTCACCACGAGACTTCTCAGAAGCAAGTTGGCTTTTAGCTTTATTAAGTAAAGATTGCTTGTCAGCACGATCTGATAAGAACTCTTGTTCACGTTTCTTATCGATTTTACCTTCAGAGATACGCTCTTGCTTTACTTGCTCAAGAATTTTATCTAGAGCTCCAGTATTTGCATGTGCATTTAACGCGGTACCTGCAGAAACAGTTAGTACTGCGGCAACAGCAAAACCTTTAAATAGTTTCTTCATTATTGATTACTCCGCGCCAAAGATAGGTAGTTTAACAAGTTCTAATGTCGCTTGCTTACGCGCCATACGAATAACTTCTTTAACAGGTTTTAGGTATTCTTCACCTAATTCTTTCCACTGTTTAGTGTTGTTATCCCACACCCAAGCATGTTTCAAGTCAAAAGACTGAGCAACGTAAGTGATACGACCTAACTGACCGATATCAACGTTAATGCTCTTGCCATCAACTTCTAATGTACCTTGAGAAGCAGATACAAGAGAGCTGTATGCTGTTTCAATAGTGTAAGCTTCAAGTACTTGACGGAATTTTTCAGACGTCGTTACAGACGCAGAAACCATGATTTCACGTAGTCTTTCAACACGTCCTAAACGCGTTTCTAGATTAAATGGAACGTCCGCTTTGATGAATTGCTCAAGCGTATCGATCATGCGATACATCAAAGGCACAACGTTTTGTTTCGTGTTATCAATCGTAGCGATTTGACGATCAAACGACTCAATAGAAGCGTTTTGGCTATCAACCAAGCGCGACACGTGATCGTTATACACTTTCATAAGTTCAGTCTCATCAACAACGCTACGGTACTCAGCGATTAGCTCCTGAGTTTGACCATATACATTGTCAATTTTAGTTTGAGACTTAACCGCAGCCTTTTGAATTTGTTGACCTGCTTTTTGCACGTCATTCAAAGGATCTGCAATCACATTGCTGCTTGCAAATGCAAATGCGCCAACCAACGCAGTTGCTACAAGACTCTTTCTGATTTTAACAGACATAGTTCCCAACCAATTAAGTAATGTTACTTTTATAATTTAATTATCCTCCGAGGAGAACAACCCTGATATCTTTTAATAGATATCAACCTTCCAATAATGCTAAATGCAATTAGCGCTGTCAACTTGATGTTTACTAATCGCAGTAAATAAATAGCTAAGTTGATGCTTAAACAAAAGTACCAGCGCACAATTGTTAACATTATTGCAACCAAGCTTTCTCTTAATATTTCTATTAAAGCCTTTTAAGGGGTGTATTTATTCGCATTGCACTGACATAAAACAACATTATTGCAACATTTAGCTAAGCCTGAATTCGCACTGAAAAAAAACTAAAAAAAATACAGATAGATATAACAAAAGTTATTTTTTAGACGATTTCGACACATTTTATCTCTTCGCTAACACTTCATCTGAGAAAACAAACCGTTTGTCGCACAAAAAAACAACACTAGATTACCTCAAATACTGCAAACACCCACTTTATGGGTTCATTCTCAAAGATTTTTTTGAAATGTATTTCCCATAAATAGTAATAATAATCTTAATAATGAGTTCACTTAAGCAAGCCCAAACCAGCCAATCACTCTCGATAATGAGGCTAGCTTTATTTAGTGCTTTAAATTAGTTTTCAACTCTCTTAAATTTATCTAAATTAGACTATTCAAAAAAGTCGCTCTACTGTACAAAAATATACCGAGAATGAGCCTTAGTTCTAATTATCTAACACAGTAGAGGCCTATAAAAGCAGTCCCCCATTTCTAGTTGTACCAATCTGCTTAAATAGATCTCATATATAATATCAACCCGCAATAATACTTAATCAATTTGAGAGGTTAAATCTTACGCTAACTGCGTTAAAAACTTCTGATATACAACTGCATGGATGCAGGAGGTAAAGCAATGCAGGAGCAATTGCCGAGAACAACCAAATAACGAAATTTTATCTTGTTATCGACACGGTTTTCTTGCCTCAAAATAGATCACTTAATTAAGCGAGCGGATATAAGCAGATTGGTATAATTTGATACTAGTTTAATAAACTATAGAAAATGATTTAACAGCGTTAGAGGGTGGTGAAGTTATTGAATTATTCGATAAATAAATACTTTGGAAGCTTACATTAAAATAAGAAATTTACGTAGATATGGATAGATAGTTTTGAATTTAAGATTAAGATATTTGTGGGTGATGAAGAAAGGATATGTTGAAAGAGGAAATTATGGTGAAACAGAAAACTGCTTCACCAAGATGAACTAGAGTTCACATAATAAATTATGCTGCTTCTACGTTCTCAGCTTCAGGGCCTTTTTGACCTTGTTTGATGCTGAATGTCACTGCTTGACCTTCGCTAAGAGTGCGAAAACCAGAACCAGTGATTGCGCTGAAATGTACAAACACGTCAGGACCATTTTCTTGTTCAATGAAACCAAAGCCTTTAGCTTCGTTGAAAAACTTTACTTTACCAGTAACCGACATACTAAATTTTCCTGTAAGTCAATAATTAAAATTCAGCCATATTATTATGGCAATATCCTCCCTGAGTCAATGCTCAAAAATATGGAGGTACAGTACAGGAACAAGTAATAACCTAACCGGTAACCTTAAACGCAGCACAATATCCGTAAATTCAATACATAAAACTCAAAGCAAGGTAAGATTAACACATTATTTTTTTTTTCGCTCTATTAATTGGGAATTTTTTATTAAAAATATATATTTGTTTTAAATCGCCTTTAACTGACTAATTTACAAGCAGAAACTATAAAGTATTATTGTAATATATATTACTGAAAACGCATATTAAAGCCCTCTACAGCTGCCATATCACCGAAATTACACTCCTATATTATCAAAAACACAAACATAAAAGCCGCATTAAAAATTAAGCGGCTTTTAGTTTGAATATATATTATTAACTATTTAACAAACCAATCAATAGTATCTTCAGCTTTTATAGGTACAACCTCAGAGTCGCCTAAAGCGTAGCTTGCTGGTACTTTCCATGGTTTTCTTTCTAATGTAATCGTATCGGTATTACGCGGCAACTCATAAAAGTCAGGTCCAAAGTGGCTTGCAAACCCTTCAAGCATATCCAGAGCTCCCGCATCTTCAAATGCTTCAGCGTATAACTCAATAGCGGCATGAGCCGTATAGGCGCCAGCACAACCGCAAGCAGCTTCTTTTTTGTCTTTATAATGTGGTGCAGAATCAGTTCCTAAAAAGAACTTTTTATTACCACTAATTGCAGCGCCCATCAACGCTTGTTGATGAGTATTACGCTTGAGGATTGGCAAACAATAATAATGTGGGCGAATTCCACCTGCTAGCATATGATTACGATTATAAAGTAAATGATGAGCTGTAATTGTTGCAGCTACATTGCTTGGCGCATTAACTACAAACTCTACTGCATCTTTGGTTGTGATATGTTCGAGTACAATTTTAAGTTCAGGAAAATCATTTACTACATCCTCTAAAATAGTCTCTAAAAAAACTTTTTCGCGGTCAAAAATATCAATAGATGAATCGGTTACTTCTCCATGTACTAGCAACAACATACCAACTTCTTGCATTGCTTTTAAAACAGGGTAAATATTTTTTACTGACGTGACACCTGAATCGGAGTTTGTTGTAGCGCCAGCAGGGTATAGTTTTGCTGCAACTATTTTGCCCGTTGCTTTTGCTTTTTTTATTTCGTCCGCCGTTGTTTGTTCTGTAAGATATAGCACCATTAAAGGCTCAAAACTACCTTGTGGTTTAGCAGCCATAATTCTTTCTCTGTATGCTAATGCCGTATTTGTACAAGTTGCAGGCGGCACCAAATTAGGCATAATTATTGCTCTACCCATATAACGACTAATATCACGTACAGTATCTTTTAATTGATCGCCATCACGTAAATGTACGTGCCAATCATCAGGGCGAGTTATTGTTAATGTTGTTGCTGAGTTTGAAGTTGTATTAGTCATTACTTTGTTCCACGGCTGAATTTATTCGATCATAGGCATATGATGTTTTCGAGTAAAGATTTTATTAAAAATAATATTTTATATTGATGACACTGCCGAGGTATGTAATTAAAGCGCAATGAGCTAATTCAACTGTATTACCTTATTGCAATAATTTACAATCGCCTAAAGCTAATTATCATGGCTTTTAACTAAAAATTAAAACCACTCATCGCTTTATTTTGTACAAAAATACGAGATTAGGTTAACTTAACCCTGTATTTAAAAATAAAAAGAATAATATAAATTGCCTATGTCTTACAAAACTGATGCTACTAGAGCACTTGAAATAAAAACTGATCAACTGAGTATTATAAATCAGTTCTCATCTAGCTTATTACAACTCGATACACTAGAAGAGTTATTTGAGTATGTTACAACGCATGTTGTAAACCGTTTAGGATTTGTTGATTGTGTTATATATCTTGCTGACAATAAAGCAAATACATTAAACCAAGTTGCATCGATGGGTATTGCTCACGCGCGCGATAAATATCAAGCAGAGCGTAAAGTTATACGCTTTAGTGAAGGTATTACTGGTGCTGTTGCAACGACAGGAAAAGCGGTGATTATCGATGATGTAACGAAAGATAGTCGCTACATTGCTGATGAACGCCCAGCTCAATCAGAGCTATGTGTTCCTCTTATATATAAAGAACAAGTTTTGGGTGTTATTGATTGCGAACATCCAATTAAGAGCTACTTTACCAACGCGCATCTTGAAATACTTACAACCGTTGCTCACTTACTCAGTGCAAAAATCAACCAAGTAAATACGGTAAACAGCTTACAAAAAACAGTTGAACAACTTAATAATGCACAAAAATTAGAAAATAGCTTATTACAAATAGCAAATCTAACCTATAAAGCCAACGACTTAGATACATTTTTTGAAGCCCTTCATTCAATTATCAATAATTTACTTCTCGCTGATAATTTTTTTATTGCTCTATACGACAAAAAAGTAGATATACTCGATCTCGTTTATATAGTCGAAGAAGGCATAAATTCCAAAACTCATCAAAAAATATCTAAAGAACAGCTAAAAGACACAGCCTCGTATTATTTACTGCAAACAGAGCAAACCTTATTACTCGATAAAGACGCGTTTCAAAGTCATATAAATAACGGTGATTTTAAAATGGTGGGTAGGCAGTCTGAGTCTTGGTTAGGCGTTCCATTTAAAACAAGTGATCGTATTAGTGGTGTTATTGTCGTACAAAGCTATGATAAAACGCAGCACTACAACGAACACGATAGCACCCTTCTCACCTATGTGAGTCGCCAAATAAGTATGGCTATAGATAGGCAGTTAGCACGACAAGAGCTTGAGCATAAAGCATTACATGATGAGCTTACAGGCCTTGCTAATCGCTCATTGCTTATTGAGAGAATAAAACATGCTATTTTGTGTTTAACACGTGCAAAAAAAAGCACTAGCCATGCATTGTTGTATCTAGACTTTGACCGTTTTAAAAGTATTAATGATTCGCTTGGGCATGAAGTAGGCGATCATTTCCTGATAAAAATATGCGACCTGATTAAAAGCACAGTAAGAAGCACTGATACATTTGCACGTTTAGGCGGTGATGAATTTGCTATTTTTATGGAAAATATCACGCATAAAAACCAAGTTAATGAAGCTTTAAACAGAATCAAAGACGTATTAGCAAAACCTCTTAATGTAGATAGCCACTTACTTCAGGCCTCTACGAGTATCGGCATTGCCTATGCTGATGATATAAATGATAAAGCTTATATATTACTGCAACAAGCAGATGCTGCTATGTACGAAGCTAAATCGACTGGACGTGGTCAGGTTAAGTTTTTTAACAACGCGATGCGTAAAAAACTTAAAACTCATGCCGATATTGAAAACGACCTACAACACGGTATTGAACACAACGAGTTTGAGCTCTATTTTCAACCCATTTTTACAATAACCACAAGTGAAGTTATCGGATTTGAAGCACTTGTGCGCTGGCATCACCCTACAAAAGGGTTTGTACCACCTAATGACTTTATACCAATAGCTGAAACCACAGGGCAAATTATAAATCTTGACCTACATTTACTCGATTTAGCAGCCCAGCATATTTCAAATTGGCATAAACAAGGGCACCGTTTTTTAAAAGTAACGGTTAATGTATCGTCACGACACTTTGCAAGTCTCGATTTTGTAGCCCAAATACACTCTATTTATAATAAGTATCAATTACCTCTAGGTTCTTTGTGCTTAGAAATTACCGAGTCAGGCTTAATAGAAAATCTAGAGCTCGCCACCCAAATAATCGAGGGGCTATCACCTCTAAAAGTAAAGTTATGCCTTGATGATTTTGGAACGGGTTACTCGGCACTCGGCTACTTACATCAATTGCCTATTCATATTTTAAAAATAGATAAAAGCTTTATTGATCACCTACAAGACTCCACGAATCCTCTAGTTGAAGCTATTTTATCACTTGCACAATCGTTAAAGCTTGAAGTGGTTGCTGAGGGAATAGAAACACCTGAGCAATTAGCTATTTTACAATCGACCGCATGCGATTACGGCCAAGGCTTTTTAAAGTCAAAACCGGTCACAGCCAAAGAAGCCATATTACTTATCAATAAGCCCTTATAAAAAGCCCTTATAAAAAGCCCTTATAAAAAGCCCTTATAAAAAGCCCTTATAAAAAGCCAGCGAGTATGTCGCTGGCTCAGGTATTACGTATATAATTTTTATTGATCTAAACTTAAATCATGTAAAAGCTATTTTAGTTTTCCACGTGATTTTTACTACTTTAAGCATATAACTAAGTACTTACCCTGCTATTTCTCAACCCTAGCTTTAAAATCACAATCTAAATTAATTTATCCGTAATACCCTCACCTCTTAATTATCTATACAGTCGACATTTACGCAGAGATTAAACATATCACAATTAATACATTTCAAAATACAACATGAAGCAAACTCATCTAAAACTCATCAAACCAGTTTTTAAATGACTTCTATCATTAATAATTCTAATATTTTCGCGATTCATAGCAATAAACTATAATAAATCGCACAACTTTAGCCATCTAGACGTTGAAACGTTTGTTGCATAGGCGTAGTATGTGATTAATCTGAGCTGAACTCACTTTCCCCATGAGAATTTTTAAAGATGATTGGTATTAAACATTTAAAAACCATAGCAACCCTAAAAGAAACAGGATCTTTGGTTAATACAGCACGAGAGTTATTTTTAACACAGTCTGCTTTATCTCATCAAATCAAAGATTTAGAGAATAAATTGGATTGCCAATTATTTGAGCGTAAAACTCAACCTGTACGCTTTACCCCTCAGGGAATGCTATTACTTGAGTTAGCTCACGAAATACTGCCAAAAATGGAAGCGACTAAATGTCGTTTGAAAGAAAGCTTAAATCAGCCTATTTCTCAACTGCGTTTGAGTGTGGAATGCCATGCATGTTTTCATTGGTTATTGCCTACTATTAAAGAATTTAATAACTTTTGGCCTGATATAAAAATTGATTACGAGCGCGGCTTTAGTTACGACGCAATTCCTGATTTATTAAATGACGAGCTCGATTTAGTTTTAACATCAGACATACGTGAACCCGATACATTAGAATACGCGCACTTATTTGATTTTAAATTAAAGCTGATTGTGGCGCCGGATCATGAACTTGCTAAAAAAGCGTATGTAACAGCGCTTGATTTAAAAAACGAAACTATTATTTCATACCCTATCCCGCGTGAACGCCAAGATATATTTAAGCATTTCATTCAAAATGCTCGTTTTGACGGTACGTTAAAAACGGTTGACCAAGGATTACTTATTTTTCAACTAGTGAGTGCCGGAATGGGCGTTGCGGCTTTACCTGATTGGCTAGTTACACCTTACGAGAGCCAAGGCCTAATAAAGTCAATTCCTTTGGGCGCTCTTGGCCTTACTCGTCCTATGTATTTAGCAATGAAAAAAGACATGAAAGACAACCCTGTTTATCGTCACTTTTTAAATACGTGTAAGTTAAATAACGGTCGATAATCATCAATATAATGAGTAATATCGCTGTAATTAACTCTACAGCGTTTAACTCTTATGTTTGTTATTAAAAAATTGATTGGTGGCTTGCTAATGCCACTGCCCCTATTTGGTTTATTTACGTGCCTGATGCTACTACTTGCATTTAAAGGTCGTAAATCAGCTCTCTTCTTATCAACTTTAAGCTTAGTTGTATTGCTTGCATTGAGCACCCCCTTTATTGCCAATTTAATTATCCACAATAATGAACCTACGTCGCTTGCATTTAATGCCTTAAAGCATCCTAAAATAGACAAAATAGTCGTACTCGGTTGCGATATAAATCCAAATTCGGCTTTAAGTTCAAATAATCAATTAGGTAATTGTGCGCTAACGCGCTTAGTAGAAGGTGTAAAACTAGCAAAGCACTACCCTAATGCAGAACTTATCGTTTCAGGAGGAGGTTACCAAAATACCACTAATAGCGGGCTTATGTATCAAACGGCAATTAGTTTAGGAATTAATAAAAGTCGTATACTCCAAAATCCTAAAGCGATGGATACCGCAGCAGAAGCTAAACTATTAGCACCTAAATTAGTTGATTTTAAAGTTGCGCTAGTAACATCTGTGCTGCACATGCCCCGCGCTAAAGACTTATTTAATGCTCAAGGTATTGAAGTAATAACCGCAGCCACTGATTACCATAACTTTGCTGTATTACCGTGGTATAAACAATTTATACCTAATGCTCAGGCTTTAATGGTAGTAACGCAGTATGCTCATGAAGTAATTGGAAATGCATGGATCACAGTGCGCCGCTGGGCAAACCCAGAAGCGCTTTAGTTTTTCACTAAGAAACAAATACTACTAAACAGGGTTATCTATATCTATAAACGTGACGTCAAAGCCATGTTCTTGAGCAAGCAACTCACCCAAAGCTTTTACGCCATAGCGCTCTGTTGCATGATGCCCAGCTGCAAAAAAATCAATATTTTGCTCACGAGAGCTATGAATAGTTTGCTCCGATGCCTCACCTGTTAGGTAGGCATCAATGCCTTGCTCTGCAGCTAAGTCAATATAGCCTTGCCCACCACCAGTACACAGTGCAATGGTTTCAATTTTAGCTAAGCGCACGAGGCTTGTAAGTGGTTTTCGGTTAAGCACTTTTGCAATTTTATCTGCAAACGCTTCACCACTTAATGGTGTTTTTAAACGCCCTTTCATTGCTACGCTATTTGAAGTTGGCTCTAGCCCTGCTTCAATTTCAATATCCAATAACTTTGCAAGTTGCGCGTTATTGCCAACTGCTGGATGAATATCGAGTGGTAAGTGATATCCAAATAAATTAATATCATTTGCTAGTAACGCAGCTATACGACGCTTTTTCATACCTGTTATTGGCTGAGATTCTCCTTTCCAAAAAAAGCCATGATGAACCAAAATAGCATCAGCTTGTTGCTCAATAGCGGCATCTATTAATGCTTGGCTGGCAGTTACACCCGTCACAATTTTTTTAATTTCGTTTTTACCTTCGACTTGTAAGCCATTTGGGCAAAAATCTTTAATTAAATGCGGTTTTAAAATGTCATTTAGGAGTTGGTTAAATTCTCTACGCTGCATATAACTTACCTTACTTAACACTGAATTTTGTGCAAATTTTGGCGTTTATAGGCTTAAAATGGAAGGAAAATCGCAAAAAATTGAAAAACTGTTTTAAAATAGGTATAAATACGGCTTCTTTATCTGTGTTCACAACGTATAGGGTCTCTGATGAGCAAACTAGACAAAACAGAAGTGTTATCTGCCTTTGAAGCAGCGTACGAAACTGCCAATGGTAAAAAACCTGAAATCACAACCAAACCTGGTTGGTACAGCATTGATGGTGGTAAAAATTTACGCCTAGCTGACGTAGCAGAGCTAACTAAAAAGTTAAACTCTGGCAAAACAACTAAAACGAAAAAACCAAAAGCAGCTGCGCCTGTAAAAGCACAGAAAAAAGCGCCATTCACTGTTGTTACCGAAAACGAAGAAGAAGGTTACACAGCGGAAGAACTTTGGATTGTAATTTTAGCACGTAAAGATCATGACTGTCGCTTACCGCGCGGTGTTGTTTAATCAACATTTATGATTTTTAAAAGAAACCGCGTTAAGCGGTTTTTTTATGCCCGCTATTTACCGAAGAAGACAGTAACCACTTTGCAGCAAAGCCACAAATAACAATAAACATCGTCCCGACTAATACTGGCATAATCAAAAAGTCCCAACTTTGCCCTGATACAATAATCAAAATAGGGTTAGCATCCGCCGCAGGATGCACTGTTTTAGTGAGCATCATGAGTGTAATTGCAACACCAACAGCTAATGCAATAGATACACTACCATCACCAACATAAGTAACAAAAACAATCCCTACAAATGCTGTTAGAAGATGGCCAACAATCACGTTTTTTGGCTGTGCTAATGGGCTATTTGGAATACCAAACACAAGTACCGCCGTTGCACCAAAAGGTGCCATCAACCATAGCCCGTAGTCTCCCATATTATTAAGCCAAGCTAAAAACCCCAATACCAGCGCTGAAAAAAAGCCAGCAATACAGGCTGATTTAATATTTTCAATATTCATGTTACACCTTTAAATAATGGGAGACAGACCTGTCTACCTGGCAAGAATAGACAAGTCTGTCTACTTATGTCAAGATATACTTCGGCTAATATTTAAGGGATTTCATGAATAAACGAGAGCAAATCATTACAACAGCACTTAATCTCTTTTATAACAAAGGTATACATGCTGTGGGTATTAATGAAATTCTAGCCGTTTCAGGTATCGCTAAGAAAACGCTTTATAATCACTTCTTAAGCAAAGATGATCTAATACTTGCTTGCTTAGCCATGCGTGATAAAAATTTTAATAATTGGCTAAAACAAACCTGTGAAAAACAAAATGCCTTTGACGTAGCTAGTGGATTATTTGCAGGGTTAACGAGTTGGTTTAATAATGCAGTGCCTGAATTGGGTGATTTTAATGGGTGCTTTTTTATAAATGCAGCAGCTGAATATCCATTTCCAGCACATTCTATTGCAATACAGTGTAAAGCACATAAACACGCTGTGCTTAAAATTATATTGAATGCTTTACTTGCCACTCCTCAGCTAAGAAATAATAAAGTTAAAGCCGAAAATATCGCACAAACATTATTTACTTTAAAAGAAGGGTTAATATGCCAAGCGCGTGTTATGCATAATCAATCACTCGTAATGCCAAGCACTGCGTTGCTAAAACACATAATACAAAGCTAAAAAAAGCGGCTAATAGCCGCTCTTAAAAAGTTAAAATAAATTATAGCTTTTCGAAGTAAAGCGGTTGACGTTCTTTTTTACCCACTTCATTCATCGTTTCTGCATTGAATAATCGACCATTGATCATGGTGTAATCTACTTTATCCGAATCTCGAATATTTTTAAGCGGATCGCCATCTATAACCATTAAATCGGCAAGTTTGCCCACTTCAAGCGAGCCTACGTTTTTATCAAGCCCTAAGTATTTAGCTGGGTCGATTGTTGATGCACGTATAGCCTCAAGTGGAGTCATTCCGCCTTGTGCAAACATCCACATCTCCCAGTGAGCACCTAAGCCTTCACGCTGACCGTGAGCACCTAAGTTAACCAATACACCTAAATCTTGTAGCTCAGCAGCAACGCGTGCGTTATTAAAGTGATTATAGTGATGATCGGGCGCTTTAATGCGGCGCATTGAGCGTGGTAATAATTGATTTTTAGGCACAAATTTACTTAAACGCGGGTGATTCCACACATCAGTTTTATCGTACCAGTAGTTCTCACCCCAAATGCCACCATAAGCCACAACTAAAGTTGGCGTATAACCAACATCACTTTGCGACCATAACTGCTTTATATCGTCGTATATGTGCTCTACAGGGATTGAATGCTCAATACCTGTGTGTCCATCTACAATCATACTTAAGTTATGTTGTAATAATGAGCCGCCTTCAGGGACAACCATCATTTCAAGCATCCGGCCTGCTTCGATAACTTGTTGGCGCTGCTCACGGCGAGGCTGGTTATACGATTTAACACTAAACGCACCTACTTTTTTAAGGCGCTCTAAATGAAATTTTGCATCGTCTAACGAGTCAATATGCGAAGTATAACCTGGCATATTTGCGCCGTATAAAATAGTACCGGTTGAGAAAATACGCGGGCCAACAATCATGCCTGCCTTTTGCATTTCGCTTGCGGTAAATATTTCAGAGGTATCGTTTGATGGATCGTGAATTGTAGTTACACCCAGCGCTAAACCTGCAAAGTTTTTCCAGTTTTGCTCAGGTATAATTTCGTCACTTGCTTGCGAGCCATGTGCATGAGCATCAACAATACCGGGCATAATTGTTTTGCCTGTTACATCAATAACCTCAGCACCTTTAGGGATGCTTATATCGCTGGCTGTACCAATTGCTTTAATATGCTTGCCATCAGTGATAATTACACCATTTTCAATAACCTTTTCGCCATCCATAGTTATTATTTTTGCACCAGTAAGCGCAATCATTCCCTTTGGCTCAGCCATTTTTTTACTAAAACCGATGTTATCGCCACTTTTTACTTTAAAATCGGCATCTTCGGCTTTATTAATAGCAAACATGCCATCAAGGCTTGCATGATAAAGCTCTGCACCTAATGTCCAATAAAGCGTGTTGCTTTTAGCACTCCAGCTAATATTTTCACCCGCACGTACCGATAGCTGCTCTATTGGAAATTGACTATCTTTAGGCCCAATATTAATTGTTTTACCACTTTGGACAAACGGCGTTACAAATACTTTAAATCGCTCCGCAAACGCGAGGTATTTACCATCTGGCGATACTCTAAATTCAGTCGCATGCTCTGACTCGTATAATTTGCGAACTTTTTTACTTTCAAGCTCAACCACACTTAGCGTTGGCTTTGGCCAAGGACTCATTATAAAAACGCGATCGTTTGCATCACCAAATTGAGGCTGGTAACCACTTTTTGAAATTAGCTCACTTTTCCCGCCTTTACTACTTACGCTATATATACCGGGGTTAAGTGACCACTTAGGATTTAGTATACTGCCACCGGTGGCTTTTCGATAAACAACCGTTTTACCATTTGGACTAAACGTAGGCTCTACGTACTTACCTGGCTCTTTCGTAATTGTATCGCCACGACCACTGCGCGCAGACACCACACGCACTGAGCCTTGCTTGTTATCATCCCATGTGGTGTAAACTATTTTTTTACCATCGCGAGAGTACTGCGGGAATAATTCATAATGATCAGTTTGCTTTGTTAAACGCTTAATTTTACCCGATTCTAAATCGCGTTTATAAATGTGCCCAAGTGCTTCAAAAATGGCCGTTTCGCCATCAGGACTTACTTGCACGTTACGCAGCATTTTTACATCAAACTCATCAGTATCTAAGTTTTGTGTAAAGCGCACCGCTTTTTGAATTTTTTTAGTAGTTTGTACTTTAAAAGGAATGGTTTTCACAGATTTATCGGCAACATCTAGCTTGTGAATTGTACCACCAGCCCAAAATACCAATTCTTCGTTATCGGGTGTCCATGCAATGGTTGGGTATACACCATGAATAGCCCATGTTTCTTGCATGTCTCGCTCAAGCTTATCGTAAAGCTTTGTGTGCTCACCACTGGTTAAGTCATATAAATAGAGGCTTGTTTGAAAGTCATCACGCTTTATATACGCCAATTTTTTTCCATCTGGCGACGGCGTAGGCCTAATAGCACCGCCCATCGTATCGATTACGGTTTCAATTTCACCTGTTTCACGGTCGTAGCGCTTAATTTTATAAATACCCGCTACAGAATCTTTTGAGTAATGAAATGTTTTACCGGGTGTTGCATCATGCGAAAAATAAACATAACGACCATCAGGTGAAAACATAGGCTCACCTAAATCTTTTTGATCGTTCTCTCGTTTTGTAAGCTGTACGCCCTTGCCGCCCGCTTTGTGGTACAGCCACACTTCACCCGCACCGAGTGAACGACTCGCCGTAAAGTGCTTACGTGCAACTAAGTAATCCCCATCAGGGCTCCATGCAGGACTATTTAGTAATCGGAAGGTTTCGTCAGTAACAGCGTGTTGATTTTCGCCATCTAAGTCCATTGTCCAAATATTATCGCCGCCACCTTGATCTGACGTAAACGCAATACTTTTACCATTGGGACTAAAGCGAGGCTGCATTTGCCATGCAATATCAGAGGTGAGTTTTGTTGCTGTACCGCCACTCATTGGCATAGTGTAAATATCGCCAAGTAAGTCAAATACCACTGTTTTACCATCTGGGCTTACATCGATATTCATCCATGTACCTTGCTCAACACTTATTGCAGCGTCAACAAATTGCCCTTTAGGTGAATCTACTTGCCATTTTTGTTCTTCTTTTTCAGCGGCATTCACTTGCCCTATCGCTAATGACACTGATAGCGCCAATACTGTATGAAGCATTTTTTTCATGCGTTTCTCGCTTGTTATTGTTGCAGTAAAAACTATTTTACATGATTGCAACAAAAACAAACGCAACTTGCCAGCGTTATATGATAAAGCGCGGTTTATATAGGTTTAATGCCAAACAATAGGGTCAAATTGATAGTAATTAACCAACATACTATAAATTTCAGGATCGTACCGGCGCAGCTCCTCAGGCTTTTCAAGAAAGGTTTCGGTTATAACAGCAAAAAACTCAGCTTCATTAGTCGCACCGTAACTGTGAATAACATGCGGCATGCTATAGGCAACATGACTTTTTAACTGAGTAAACGCGCGGCTAAATATTCGCCCCCACTCAGCGTAATCTGCTGAGCTTTTTAAAATGGGTGTGCCTGTCGTTTTACCTGTTTCTTGATCAAGTTGATGCGCAAATTCATGAAAAACTAAATTATGTCCATCGCTTGGTAAACGATTACCCTCAAGCACATCATGCCAACTGAGTACAAGTGTGCCACCAGGCCATGATTCGCCTAACCTTACTGTATTATGGTAACTAACAAGTCCTGCACTATCGCGGGTTGATTGCGGTGCATAATAAGCACTTGGGTACAATAAAATTTCTTTTACATTTTTATATAACGGCCACGGTTTGTTGAGCACTAATACACACGCATCAGCCGCTACAATTAGCTTCATTGCGGATGTTAGTTTTAAGCCATCACAACCCACAAAGCGTTTTTCGTTTAAAAACCACGTTATGTGTCGCTCTAACTTTTCTCTGTCTGCATCGGTCATTTTTTTATAGATAGGCATACAACGCAATAAAATATCTTTTTGCTGTGAATTTAAAGCAAAGTCTTTATATTTACTGCGCCATAGTCGATTTTGAATTGATGGCCAACGCCAGAAAATCACCACAAAAAGAATTAAAATAAAGATTAACAGTCCATTTATCATGGGGATTTCCTGAGCTAAGGTATGGTATATAAGTATGTCCAGCACGCGTGCTTTTCAACTATATAAAGTTATGTATTTGAATATAAAGTAATTCACATCGTATTGCTTATAGATTACTTATAAATTGTTTACTGCTTTGCACTGCCGCTAAATGATGTATTTAAAGTGAACCTCTGCAAAAAGTGTCAAAGGTCCCCTGCAAAGTGTTTATAAATTTTGCTACGTGCAAACCATCCATTAATGAGTGGTGTACATCAATAGCTAAAGGCATTGTGCCTGTGTGTTTATCAAACTGTCCAAATACGAATTTAGGAATGCCTAAACTCTCCCCTTCACTAAATGCATGCGAAAACGCACTAAAATTTAGCCACGGCAAAACAGATATATGAATTAAATCGGCCTGCCCTTCTGTTTGGGAAAAGGCATCTGAGAATAACGGCTGTAATTTCGCTTTTTTGCTTACATCATTTGCATGGCTTGCAAACTCTTTAAAATCGCTTGTGCTATTAAAATAACTAAAAACAAACGTATCGTTTTCAGATAGTTCAACCACACTTGCGCGAACACTGCTAAGTAGCCATGGCTTACTATCTATAATACGTAGCATTATTGAATCTACCTTATGGCACGCTTTTAAAGTGCAATATACATACGCTTGAAAAAAAGAAAGTTGATTGGTTTTGCAATAATCGTAAAGTGCTTGAGCGTCTAAACGTACGCACACATTAAAATAAGGCTGAGAGAAGTTTTTAAATAACTCAAAATGTTGTTTTCTAGGCCAATTATCTAAATCGATAGGCTGCATGAGAGAAGTTGAGGGAGTCATAATGTGCCGCACAAAATTAAAAATAAAGTGTACCGCTGTTCAATAGTAATTGCATTAGGGTCTGTTGATCTTTCAAGGTTAAATTTGCAAAGATCAACACCCTTTAACTTACAGACAAACAAAAGGTGTGCAATTGCACTAATGCCGTTCACTTAAGGTGAGCGGCTTTTTTATTTCTAGCGTACCGCTGCGGTCTTGGCTTGACTGAGCGAGGAAAACTTCGATCCCTTCGAGGCTCTAGAATGAGGCTTTCTGCCATTGCATAAAAATATTTTAACTGACGTGGTATGGCTCCAGGTGTTGAATAAGGTAATCCAACAAGCAACCTCATTATTTGAGCTAAACTACCATTGAAACTGAGTTGGTATGGTAAATAATCACCTTTTAATGTGTGGCACATTTTTACCATCTGATATCGCACCATATTATAAGTAAGTAACACTCCCCACAGCTCTTGCTTTACAAGCGCTGGTAAGCGACTTCTTAATGTTAATCGATTACCCAGCATATATTGCTTTTGTTCGCGATAACCAAGCTCTATCTCCCAGCGGTGACTGTATATATCGCCTATATCGGCTGATGGATATCGCATCGGATCTGTCATCGATGTCATCACACTGTATGATTTCCCCTTTATTTTTCGAGTCACTAACCTCGCTATTAAGGTGTCAGGCAGCATTGGCCACATTTTTCTTGCTCTTGGGTTACTGCTAAGTTGGACTAATTTATCATTACGCCCTAATGTTTGAATAACGTCATATTGCACATTTTTTTTCAGGGGGATTAGCCAATGGCGTTCACTGCCAGTCGTTTGCCATTTATGTAAAAGCCCTAAAGAATAGAAGCCTTTGTCGAATAAAGTGAGACTGTTATCGGGTGTGGTTTCTATAAGCTTTTCAGCCAGCACCATTTCATTGACCTTGTAATCATCAAAAGCGCTCCCCGTTATTAAATGGCTGCTCAGCTCCATTTGACACACCATTCTGCCCTGAGGGTATTGTGTATTGGCCGGTTTTGTAAAGGCCTCATTATTTTGGGGGGAGTCATCCGTACGCCAAACAACACCATCGACACCAAGTAAAGTAAGCCCATTCCAATGAGGGTGATTAGCGTCATCATTCCAATGTCTTTGGGTGCATTCAAATAAGGCTTTCATGGCGGCTTCACCTAGGTTTTTACGACGCTGAGTTAAAGCACTTGGCGCAACAAATGGCTTTCCTTCTCGGTCAACAATATCGAGCATATTAACGACATCGGCCATCGATTTGTCATTATAAATAACCATCCCGATCAACAACCAAGCCATCGATTCTAGGGTTAGTTTGCTTTTTCGTAGTGTAACGGTTTCGGTCAGCGCATAGGCCTCTTCGATAAGGGATAAAGGGAGTAAATCTGCGAGTGTTTCAACTTCATTAGGTTTGATGTTGTTGATAATATCGAGAGCATTAGAAAGTTGCATAAAAAATCCGAATTCTACAAAAGAATTCGGATTCTTACATACCTAGAAGATCGTTCAAGTGCTATTAACTATTTCTTAAATGATCGGCATTAGAGCAATTACTGCTCCCTTTCGTTTAGCTAAAAAATAGAAATATCGAGTTTTTTAGATAACAGCTCCAACGCTGCGATTCCTGCAACAGAATTACCAAACGAATTAAGCCCCGGCGAATAAACAGCTACAGTAAACTTATTTGGTAACACAGCTAAAACAGTCCCTGACACTCCCGACTTACCTGGCATACCTACTCTGTAACCAAAATCACCCGCAGCGTCATATAAACCACTCGTAAATAAAAGCGAATTTAGCTGCTTGTTTTGACGGCTACTTAGAACACGATTTCCCGAACGATTATCAACACCTTTATTAGCTAAAAAATTATAAGCTTTGGCTAATTCAATACAGTTAAGCTCAATAGAACAAAAGTTAAAGTAAGCCCACAAAACATCATCAACTTCATTTTCAAAATTACCAAACGATTTCATCAAATGCGCCATCGCAGCATTTCGATGCCTAAACTCATACTCTGAATTAGCGACTTTTTTATCAATTACTATGCCTCTATTACCAGCTAATAACCTGAAGGTTTCGAGCATAGAATGCATTGGCGCAGATAAGCGGCTGTATAACGCATCACACGTTACAATTGCGCCTGCATTGATGAATGGGTTACGAGGAATCCCCTTTTCAAACTCAAGCTGTGTAAGCGAGTTAAAGGCTGTACCTGAAGGCTCTTTACCAACTCTATGCCAAAGTTCATCACCATAACGCTGTAGTGCCATAGTAAGTGTCATAACTTTAGAAACTGATTGAATAGTAAAGCGTTGAGAACAATCCCCTGCGCACACAGTTTCACCATCAGTTGTATAAATAGCGATAGAAAATTGCTCTGGATCCACCTCGGCAAGTGCCGGTATATAATCAGCTACTTTCCCCTGTGATAATAAAGGACGCACTTCATGTGCTATTTCATCAAGCACCTTTTGGTAATCAGCTGTAGGCAATCTAGACCTCTATATCGTCATTCATAAAAATTGGATTTTAACACGCGCTATTAAGTGCACCTAGTTTTGTTGTCGAATTTAACGGTGAGATTTTACAAAATTTAAATAGAAAAAAACGTCACATTACTGTATCTGGTTTCTCTTAATTAAATCCTGGTAATGTCATGGTGCCCACTGCGGTGGAGAGTCACAGTGCAAATGCTACGTACTCGTTGTCGAGCGGAGATTTTTATAATTTTAGCGTCGGGAGTCGCTACGCTCGCCCGACCTACGTGATGAATATTGATGTGAGTGGGTGTTATACCAATTCCAATAAATAGCTGATCTATTTTACTTGCTAAAACAACCCATTTCTTTGTTGTCAATTTCGTAAAGGGAGCAACCATTTATACCAATCTGCTTATGTATGGGGTCTATTTAACGTTAAGGAAATTATGCTAGAACTAGGCAAAAATTTTTGTATCTAGTTGTTCTCGGCAATTGCTCCCTGCATTGCTCTACCTCCTGCATCCATGCAGTCGTAAATAAAAAATTTTTAACGACGTTATAGTGCAATTTAATTCGTTAAATTGATCAAAGATTTATGCAGGTTGGTATTACATCAATTTACGCCTAGAACTGAATTTTTTTTCGGCGTAAAATTCAGATCACATACTTAATGGAATTGGTATTAATTGTGCGTATTTCACTTTTCTGCAGACATAAAAAAGCCCGAATCTTAAATTCGGGCGCTCTACAATATGAAGTCGGTGCGCTACGCAGTAGGATGTCGTAGTGCCCACAGCGGTAAAGAGTCACATAGCAAATAATACACTATTAATAATCGTATCGTCTCTTAGTATGCAAAGTTTTACTAATTTCAAAAAGCAAAAAACCCGTTACATTGCTGTAACGGGTTTCTCTTAATTAAATCCTGGCAATGTCCTACTTTCACATAGCAAATGCTACACTATCATCGGCGCTGTTTCGTTTCACTACTGAGTTCGGCATGGAGTCAGGTGGGTCCAAAACGCTATTGTCACCAAGAAAATTCTTTTCAATTTTCTTATTTTTAATTATTAAGATTAAAGTCCTTCGACTGAATTTGAAGCCTGGCAATGTCCTACTTTCACATAGCAAATGCTACACTATCATCGGCGCTGTTTCGTTTCACTACTGAGTTCGGCATGGAATCAGGTGGGTCCAAAACGCTATTGTCACCAAGCAAATTAGGTGCA